>JAKAMP010000102.1 GCA_021812865.1 Bacteroidota bacterium
CTAAAGTATCATTCCTGTAGTAGGCTTCCTTTTTTATTCTTCCATCTGTATCATATTCCCTCCATACACCTTGCTTCCATCCTTTCTTATCTTTCCTGTTCACTCTTTCACTTTCCACCAATACATCATTCACATAAACCCGATAAGCACTTACCAGCATATCCCGGCCATATTCCATGGATATACCATTTCTCAGTCCATCCTTGTATGTCACCATTTCTTCCAGTGAACCATCCTTTCTATAATAATAGCTCCTTCCCTCTTTCATATCATTTACATACAGTTCTTTTGATCTTATTACCAGAAGTTTATCAAAATTTTTTTCGCCCTGATAGGAATATCTAAAACTATACCCGTTTCTTTTACCCAGTATATAACTTATTCTTTCCACTGAATCTCCTGATTCATTGAAAAAAAGCCATATACTGTCCAGCAGGTGATTTGTTCTTTTGCCTTCAGATTTAAGTATTCCAGAAGGATAGTAGCTTAACCATACTCCATCAGGTTTTCCTTTTGCCATGAATCCTTTACTGGATATTTGACCGTTTGGATAATGAAAAACATTCAATCCATCTGATACTAAAGTATCCTGTCCATACATAAGCAATGGATATAAAAAAATCCAAATCAATATTACTCTTCTCACCTGAGTAGCTTTTTTGACAATTCCAGCATTCTAATGATAGGCACGGAAGCCTTTCTAATTGTTTCTTCTTCTAAAAAAATCTCCGGCTTTTCTTCTTTCAAACAAAGATACAATTTCTTCAGTGTAATCATTTTCATAAAGCGGCAATCGCTACAACCGCAAGTAGAATCCTTCGGAGGGGCAGGAATGAAAATCTTTTCTGGATTTAATTTTTTCATCTGGTGTAAAATGCCTGTTTCTGTTGCAACAATATATTCTTTAGCACTATCTTTTTTCGTAAAATCCAATAGGGCAGAAGTAGATCCAATAAAATCAGCAATAATCAGAACCGGCTTTTCACATTCCGGGTGGGCTAAAATTTTTGCTTCCTTATTTATCTTTTTCAATTCTAGAATGCGTTCTATCGAAAATTCTTCATGAACATGACAGGCACCATTCCATATAACCATTTTTCTTCCTGTGATTCCAGCAACATAATTTCCCAGGTTCCTGTCGGGTGCAAAAATCAGTTTCTGGTTTTCAGGAAATGAATTTACTATTTCCACAGCATTGGAAGAAGTACAAATCACATCGGACATTGTTTTAACCGCTGCGGAAGTATTGATATAGCTAATTACCTTGTGATTGGGGAACTTTTCGCAAAATTTACGGAAATCATCAGGTGGGCATGAATCAGCCAGAGAGCAACCCGCTTTCATATCGGGTATCAGTACCCTCTTTGAAGGGTTTATAATTTTGGCTGTCTCAGCCATAAAGTGAACCCCTGCAAAAACGATCATATCTTTATCTGTCTTTGCAGCTATCTGCGAGAGTGCCAGGCTGTCACCAACATAATCAGCAATATCCTGAATTTCAGGTTCCTGATAATAGTGAGCCAGAATCACAGCATTTTTTTCATTACGTAGCCTGTAGATTTCATTTACCAGGTTGATATTTTCAGGTACTTCTTCATCAATAAAACCTTTCTGCAGGATATCAACACTGTATGTATTATTATTATTATTCATTTTTAAAATTATATGGTGATGATAATTGGATGTTGATAGTGTTTACAATTCGTCTGCAAAAATCTTGATTTTCCGGTTATCAAACACATAAAAACATTCAATTAACAAGATTTTAATTCTGAAAATGATGAAAATCAAAAAAATGAATATCGCTATCAACAATTGTTAATATCATGAGATATTGAAAAAATAGCGCTATCCATCATTCCGGAAAGTGTTTATGGTTCGTTGAAACATTCTTCATAATTCAGGAAAAATATACTCCACAATTTATGCAAATAGCTCATTAGCAATATTTTCAAAGTACACTTAGGAATCTATCGCAGGCCTGTTCATATTCTATTGACAGGGGAATTAACAGGTTGTTCAATACGTTTTCAACAGTGAATAGGGATTGGTGATTGGAGGGTGGAGGGTGAAGGGTGAAGGGGGTATGGGAATGGAGTGTGATGGAACACTGATACGCCGTTGGCTTGCGCAGATTTTGAGGATTTACACAGATGCGGCCAGGGCCGCAGAGGAGGAACACAGATTTGAAATTTCAATGGAATATGTTTTGGTGATTGGAGATTGGAGGGTGAAGGGGGTATGGGAATGGAGTGTGATGGAACACTGATACGCCGTTGGCTTGCGCAGATTTTGAGGATTTACACAGAGGTGGTCAGGGCCTTGCATATGCATTGATTGGACAATGTCTGTATGGGGAATGATGGTAATTGTTTTGGATCCAAATGGGCAGATTTAGGATTCGGATAAAAATACCATATGCAGACCTTTAAGTATGATTTTAATAATCCTTACCTTTGTATGCAATCCTATTGATATGGAGAAGACAAGAATAGCGCTGGGCGCTGATCATGCCGGTTTTCAAATGAAGCAGGCAGTAAAGGAATTTTTACTGAAGGAAGGGTATACCGTAACAGATTACGGTACTTACAGTGATGAGAGTACCGATTATCCGGAGTATGGACATAAGGTCGCCGAGGCGGTGGAAAACGGAAAAGAGCGTTTCGGTATCACGTTTTGCGGAAGCGGAAACGGCATCAATATGACGGTGAACAAGCATGCTGGTATCCGGTCGGCTTTATGCTGGAAGAAGGAGATTGCGGCGCTGGCCAGGCAGCACAATGATGCCAATATCTGTGCCCTGCCTGCGCGGTTTATAAGCAATGAAGAGGCATTTGCTATTGTGCAAGCCTTTCTTGCGGGCACATTCGAGGGTGGGCGGCATGAGCGCCGGATCAAGAAGATTCCAATATCCTAATATATGTTATCCAATACCTGCAAATATGCCATTCGTGCATTGATTTACATTGCGGTGCATGCCAGGGAAGGTGAAAAGATCGGCATCAAGAAAATTGCTGAGGACCTGGAAATTCCCATGCCTTTTCTTGGAAAAATATTGCAGCAGTTGGCGCGGAACAAGATCCTCTCTTCGACCAAGGGGCCGCATGGTGGTTTTGGTATCGGTAAGGATCCGTCGAAGATCAGTTTATATGAGGTAGTGAAGGTAATTGACAGTGCGGATGCGTTCGATCTCTGCGTGATTGGTTTAAAGAATTGCAATGAGCAGCAAACCCATTGTTCCCTTCATGAAGCTTATGCACCTGTACGGGAGGCAACCCGGCAGATTTTCAGAAACACCACCATTGCCGATTTAGCTGAAGGAATCAGGGAGGGCAGGCGGTCGATCATTATTTAATTTTTCATCAGAAAACAGTTCAGGAGGCTTTTAGCTGTTGGTTTTTAGCCTTTAGGGAAACATTATCGACCGTGATGAAAGCTCATTGAGGTGTTCTTTCCGAATCGCCGCTCTAATGGATGGAGATAAGGAACGGAGAATCAGGTTTCTATTATGAGCATGGGGTTAGGGAGTAAAGCGTAATGGAGCCCGGAAAAAATGGAAGATATATTCGCCTTAGGCAGATGGTCAAGGCAGGTCTAAGTAAGTATGAGCATTGTTTCAGGCAGAAAGTCTCTTTTTCCTTGTAAGAACAAGGAAGGCCAGCCAGCCGGCGAGAACGCCAATAGTATCGGCTATAAAATCCATGAATTCCGGATGCCTGGTGACGGTAAACAATCCCTGAGCTACTTCAATTAAAGCTCCATAGGCCGGGATGAGGATAAAAACAAGAATTGGGATCATGTGGCTGGAGCGGTATGCGGCTGTGCCGAAGCCTACCAGGATGAGCAGGCTGAGAACGGAAAAAAGTATGAAATGGACAATTTTGTCGGGATGCAGGCGATCGATCCAGGCAGGGGGTGTGACGCCAATGTGAGGAATGAGAGTAAGGAAGGCAATCAAGCCAGTCCAAAGCAGCGCCGGTATCCAACGGATCAGTTTCATTATCGAATAAAATGGCAAAGGTACACAAACGCTGGAAATAAAACCCGGATAATATACATTTGCACGTCAGAAAAAATATCTCTGGGCTTTAAGGGCAGAAAAGAGGAAACTGACCGGAAGAGAAAAGTCAGCAGCGGAACAAACCTGCTACCTACGGATCATATCTGAATCATGCGGAATTGAGTGGCATTTACATACATATTCCTTTTTGCACGGAAGCCTGCAGTTATTGTGATTTTCATTTCAGTATCCAGATGAAAAGCAAGGCAGAGTTAGTGGAGGCGATCATCAGGGAAGCCGAGATGAGGAAGGATTTTGCGGGAGGAGAAGCGGTGGAGACCCTTTATTTCGGCGGGGGAACACCTTCCGTACTGGAAGTTCCAGAGGTGGAGAAAATTTTACAGGCAGTGTACAAGTATTTCCCTGTTGATCCTTTGGCAGAGATTACCTTTGAAGCCAATCCCGATCACCTGACGGAAGAATACTGCGTTCAACTGCGGAGGGCCGGGATCAACCGGTTGAGCATTGGCATACAGTCGTGGTTTGACGATGATCTGCGCATGATGAACCGGCGGCACAATGCCATACAGGGGGAGGCTTCCATCAGGACTGCCCGGGATGCAGGCATTGACAATATCAGTATAGACCTGATCTATGGATTGCCCGGTATGGATAGCGACCGGTGGAAGCATAATCTTGATCATTCGTTCCTGTTGGATATTCAGCATCTTTCGGCCTATCATCTCACTTATGAACCAGGGACAAGGATGTATCATCAGCTCAAGAAGGAGCGTATCTGTGCGGTGACGGAGGAAGAGAGCATCGGACAGTATTATATGTTGCTCGATATGGCGGAATCTCATGGATTCAGGCAGTACGAAATTTCCAATTTCTGCCGGCCAGGGTACGAGTCTAAGCACAACAGCAACTACTGGAATTTCAGGAGATACCTGGGGCTGGGTCCATCTGCGCATTCCTATGATGGGAAGCGAAGGAGCTGGAATATAGCGAACAACCGGAAGTATGTCGAAGGAATCATGAAGGGGACGCCGGAAGCAGGGGAAGAATTGCCGGGAAAGGCTGAACGGTATAATGAATATGTAATGACTTCCCTTAGGACTGTAAAAGGAATCAATCTTAGCGATTTACGCGAACGGTTTGGAGGCGAATGGGAGGAATATTTCCTTGGCGCAGGAGAGAAATATATTGTGCGGGGTCAGGTGGTGAAGGAAGATGGCTGTTACCGGCTTACGCGTGAGGGAATGATGGTTTCGGATGCCATTATCAGTGAACTGATGAAGGAGGTTTGAGGGAGTGGGTGTGTTGGAGCATAGTGTTTGGTGATTGGTGACAGGAGATTAATGGGCGAGGGGGTTAGAGTGAGCCGTGATAGAACACAGTCCGCCTGTTGCGGAACGCAGATTATGCAGGTTTTCGCAGATGGGGCGGATGGTCTTGTAGTGGGGAGCATGAGTAGGAGGGGGTGTGTGATGGAATGCAGGTATTTGTGACCCGCCTTCGCTGCGCTACGGACGGGCAGGTTGGTGGGCATGGGGTGAGGGAGTGGGGTTTTGATGATCTCTACCGAGGCGAAGGATTTATTGGTCTCTCCGGCGGATGGTTGGGGGGATATTTGTTTGTCGTAAAAAAATTAAACCCGCCTTGCGCGGGTTTAATCAGGATACATATAAAAACAGGGTTAATTAATGACTTGATTTCTCAGGCTGTTTATTTTTCCGAAGATCTCTTTGAACTGGGCTGCAGATTTTTTCGGGTTTTTCTCGTCGAATGAGAGTTTGTCGAAGGCATTTTTCAGGTCCTGCAGAGGAGTGATGAAGGAGGAGATGAGCTGATCGGTTTTGTTTTCGTCGAGCAGAGAGAGGAGGTCGCTGACGGATGATTTCTGGTCGGCTATTTTGGAGAGCAACTCGGTGTTGGCGGGTTTTTCGGCTGAGAGGTGGGCTGCGAGGGACATGGCTTCGGTCCAGCCACCGAGGATGATAAGTACGGAAGAAGCGCCTCTCTCGTTATCTTTCAGGTATTTATTGGTGGTGTGATAGATTTCGTTAGCAATTTTCATCATAGAGTCCTTGTTGCTGATGTTTTTGTCGAAGCGGTCGGACATTTTCACCACGAAATCATCGGGGATACCGAGATCCTTTGACAGGTTGCGCATGGCATCGAAGTAGGGGCGTGATTTTTCAAGCTGGTTGTATGTTCTGATGTAGCTGAGGTCGACAGCATAAACCCCAAGGTTAAGGGCCTTTTTACCGCTTAATCCATAATTCGCCGCGTTGCTTACCGGATTAAGCCATTCAGGGGTGAATGCTGATCCATCGACTTTGAAAAGTCGGGACATATCGACGGTAAGGTACATATTGTAAAAGACCGGAATGCCTTTCTGGAGGCTGTCGAAGCTGGCTGAGAAATCATCCACCTTGGCAGGGTTGGCTATGGTAATGGAATCGGCGGAGGTGGAGGAAGTCGAGGTCCCTTTATTTGGTTTGCATTGCCAGAGAAGAGCGGGAATCAGGAGCAAGCAGATGGAAAAAAGCCTGAGGTTTTTCATAGTCTGTGCGGATTAACGTCAGATCAAAGCTATGAAATCTTTTGAATTCTGCAAAAGGAAGTTAGGGGATGGGGTAAATGAGAGAGATTGGTGACCCGTCTTCGCTTCGCTGCGTACGGGCAGGTTGGGAGTTGAATTTGAATCGCGAAATGGAAATCTGGTACCAGTTTCGGGTTGATGTTTGAGGTTTCGAATTTAAGAATTGTCTGGGGTCTGATGTCTGATTTCGAAAGGGAGGCAGGGCCAGTGTCGGGTTTTTCGGGAGGCTGACCGGTATTCAGAACCAGAAGCCAATGCTGACGTAAAAGAGGTTTTTATTCACGTCGTCGGAGCGCATCCAGGATAATTCCAAGGGGCCAACCATGCTGTTGTAGCCATAAGACAGGCCATATCCGGTGAAGAAATCGTTATTCTGGAAAATGCCATGATAGGCAGGGGCTTTGAAGCCGATATTCCCGCGGAGGGTGATGAAGTGGTTTTCTGCAAGTTGGAGTCTGAGGTTCAGGGCGCCGATGAGCATACTTTTTGCGTAAATTTCCAGAAACTGACGGCCCACAAAGGGGAGCATGCCGGAGTTAATCTTCGATTGATTCAGTCCGCCGCAGAAGATAAGATATTCCTGCGGGATGCTGTCGCTTTTAACGACTCCGGTGTAAATGGCAGGAATGACAGCGAAGTGAGGGGTAATTTTTGCCGCCACTTCGAAGGAAGAAGTGAACCGCCACATATTATTGAGTGCGTTACTGTTTGGGGATAGATTGTTGATCCATTCGAGGGTATTGAAAAATTGTACGCCTTTTTTCGGGTAGAATCCCTGGTCGTAGGAGTCGATATTAAAGAATGCACTGAGGTTAATGAGTTTGTAGTCAACCACATCTTGAATGGCAGTACCGGCATAAATACGGGGAGCCATGGAAGAGAGTTCGATATTGGCGGCCGAACCGAAAGTGATGTCGTTGGTGAGGTTTGACCGGCCAAAGAGTCCGAATTTAGCTTGCCGGTAACTATAGCTGGCTGTGCGTTCGCTGTTGACGTAGGTATATATGTCGAAGCTGTTGTACTCGAGGTTGAAACCCACGTCGGGGAACATGTTGAGCCGGAAAGGGGTAAGGCGGGAGAAGAAACCGAGTTCGTGGCTGTTCCATGCGGTATGAACCAGGTAGTTGAGGCGGAACCGTTTATACTGACCCAGGATGGCGTCGATAGACAGTTTGGATCCTTTAATGAGCTTATTACGGAAGATGAGGTTCAGAAGGAGGTTAGCGTTGAAGTCGCTGTCGTACCTTGCGCCCACCCGCAGGAGGTCTTCGTTTTTCTCAGCTGCCGTGATGATGAGGGTGTTCCTGCCGTTACCTTCGCTGATTCGCCAGGTAATTTTCTCGAAAAATTGGGTTCCATAGATTCTGTCAATCGCTTCGGAAAGATCGTCAACAGAAATAAGGCAAGGGGTTTTAATGCGGAGTTTGCCGCGGATGAAATCGAAGGACACATTAACGAGACCTTCCACCTGGATATCGTCGAGTTTCAATGTATCTATTTTGTGTGGAGCAGGAGTCACAGGTTCAGGGTCGAATTTGGCGAGGGAATCGGCCAGGGCCTTGAG
>JAKAMP010000103.1 GCA_021812865.1 Bacteroidota bacterium
TATGTAATGGTCAATGCCCGGGCATCTGAGATCAGCGGATATTCAAAGGAGGAGCTGCTGAAAATGAACATCCGGGATATTGTCCAACCCGATGAAGTAAAAAGCGCCGTTGCACAATTCGGAAATTCCATTATAAAAGAGAGCCTGACCAGTGAAAGAAGAATTCTGGCAAAAGATCGCTCACTCCGTATCTGGCTCATAAAAGCTGTAAAAATGAATGATTCTAAGCTTGTCGGATTTGTAACCGACATCACTGCACAGAAACAGGCCGAGGAAGCCCTGCTGAGAAATGAAAACCTCGTGAAAGAAAGCAATGCTGAAAAAGACAGTCTCCTTTCCATTATTGCCCACGACCTGAAGAATCCCTTCGCCACTCTGCTCGGGTATGCCGATCTGCTGTATGAAAACCTCCGTACTTATGATATTTACAAGATCGAATCACATGTAAATATTATGCGGAAAACCATCCATCATACCTACAACCTGCTGGAAGATATGCTCCTGTGGTCCCAGTCCCAGTCGGGCAGATTGCCGTACGAACCGGAGAGGGTATTCATCGGTGAAATCAGCAACGACGTGATGGAAATCATGTCCGACCTGGCTGAGGCAAAAAATATACACCTGATGTATTTTGAACCCCGTCCAATTGAAGTGATGGCGGATGTGAACATGTTCAAGTCTATCCTCCGGAACCTGATCTCCAACGCCATTAAATTCTCCTATAAAAACGGAGAAGTTAAAATTTACGTGGAACCTGAAAATTCAGAAGTAGTTATTGTGGTTTCCGATACAGGCGTCGGTCTGAGTAAAGAAAAACAGGACAAGCTCTTCACCTTGTCGCACCCCAGGAGAACACCGGGCACTGCTAATGAGAAGGGCACCGGATTCGAATTGCTGCTCTGCAGGGAATTCGTGAAAAAGCATGGGGGAAGAATATGGGTTGAAAGCACACCCGGACATGGCAGCGATTTTAAATTCTCTCTTCCTGCTAATCAGGCATGAAAATTTAATGATCCCCAATATGGTAACCCGATTATACTAAATTCAGTATCTTTGCGCGGCTGGATAAATGATAGTCCATCAGCTGGTATTCATCTGACCCATGCATTGTTTCAGCAAAGCAGAATCTGATGAAAAAATGAGATACTGAACAGTATTGTTAATGGATTGACTCATGATGCATGTACATTATCTGGATGTTTTTGCAATCGGAATCATAATAGGCTTTCTGGGAGGCATGTTTGGAAAGGGGGGTAGCGCCATTGCCACACCCATGCTCAGCCTAATAGGCATCCCGGGATTTATTGCCATTGCGGCCCCTCTGCCTGCAACCATTCCCGGAACCTTTATTGCCTCACTTCAATACTGGAAGTCAAAACTGCTCGACTGGAAAATCGTTTTGTGGAGCATTGGTATTGGCATACCTTCAACTATTTTAGGTTCATATCTTACTGAATTCATTGGCCCAAAACCTTTGCTGGTGGTTACCGGACTCCTGGTACTTGGATTCGGATTCAGTTTTCTATTTTTCCCCGGAACTTCAGAAAATGTTCAGGCGGATCAGGAAGAAACCAGGTTTGTCCACCCTGTCCGGTGGTATCTGAGTATTGTGGGCGTAGCATTGTTTGTGGGACTTATCTCAGGCCTTCTGGCAAATTCAGGGGGATTTTTGCTCGCCCCCAGTTATGCTAAACTGCTGAAGCAGCCCATCAAAAAAGCCTTTGCCTGCTCACTGGCCGTTTCGATGTTTCTTGCCATACCCGGAACCATTGTACATGCCTCGCTAGGACATATCGACTGGATCATCACGGGGGTGCTGGCACTTGGCTCGGTGCCTTTTTCATACCTCGGCGCAAAAGTGGCTATCCATGCCAAAGCAAACAAGCTGGAACGGTGGTATGGAATTATCCTTTCCGTGCTCGGCATATTTTTCCTCACAAAACTTTTCGGTTGATTTCATACCCTTCCGGCCATACAACGTATTTGTGCCAAAAGCTAACATCATTGCCGGCGAAAAGTTAATCCCGGAAATTGCGGTTTGGTATGTTTATTGATGTTTTTGAACCCGATATGTCATTGAAAATAAAAATGTTCTTGCTAAATTGTTCCTGAAATCAAAAACCTCCCAGCCATGAAAACAATCATTGTTCCGGTGGACTTTTCGAAAGAATGCCTTACAGCACTTGATGTAGCGCTGACACTTGCCCATAAAGTTGAAGCCAATATCCAGCTGGTACATGTGCTTACCGGGGTAAAAAATGTGCCCCATGGCGTATTGGAGCAGGAACATAAACAGGCGATTGACAGGTTCGATGAATTGCTTGGCAAATACCAGGACACGGACGGAATCAAACTGGAATATATAGTAAAAGAAGGAAAAATTTTCAAAGAGGTAACCAGTCAAGCCGCTTCATTCGAGGATTCGGTGATTGTGCTTTCAACCCATGGCAAATCTGGGTTCGAAGAATTATTCATTGGCAGCAACGCATACAAGATTGTGTCCACTTCAAGCCGTCCGGTGATTTCAGTAAGAAACTGCATGGATTTTGAGTATGTCCGGAAGATTGTGATGCCTCTCGATGTTACCTTCCAAACCCGCGAAAAAGTACCCTATACGGCAAAGCTTGCCAAATTGTTTGGAGCGGAGATTAACGTGGTCACTCTGGCTTCCACCAACGTGAAAAGCATAGAGAAGAAGCTCAATGAATATGCCAGCCAGGTGGGGGCTTTTCTTGAAATTCATAAAATCCCCTTCACCATCGAGCACTTGCATGGCGAAAATCTTACCGATATTACCCTTGATTATGCACGATCGGTCAGGGCAGACCTCATTTCCATCATGACCGAACAGGAAAAGAGCATTTCGAACCTGCTTCTGGGGAACTATGCCCACCAGATGCTCAATAAAGCCGAAATCCCGGTACTTGCATTTCCCACATACCAGATTGGCGAAATACTCGACGATCTCCGGACCCAGGGTGTTTATTTATATGATTCTGTAAGATAATACCGGCAAAAGATCACTCAGATCACTCCTTTTTCGATAAACTCCAGAGGTATAACTGAAGGAAAAAGTTTCAATCGATACACTTGGATAACTAAATTTCACGTTTAATCCTGTCTGGAATTGCATATTGCAGAAATGCGATTCTGGTTATATAAATCAAAGAACTTAATTATCAGAATTTCTCATTATGACTGACCGAAATACCAATTCCCCACATATCCTCTCAGCCTCGGCCACTTTACTTGGACTCTGTTTCGTGGTGCTTACCTCCATTAATATCCTTGACAAGAAAGGGGCAACCATAATTGATGAAATCACCGCTTTTGCAATTCTTTTCTTTATCACCAGTTCGGTGTTTTCCTTTATGTCCATGAGAAGCAAAACCAGGAAAGGGCAACGCTACGAAAACATTGCCGATGTCATTTTCTTTATTGGTCTGTTTTCCCTTTTTATCACCACCATTCTCATAACCCTGAATATCATAAAGTAGCAGAATTCGTTGCAGAAGGGTTGTATAATGCCATACTGACTCCCATTCTGTTTTTGCAATGGGGTCAACAGTAATTTTGCAGATTCTATAGTACTTCCAATTATCCTGGTCTGTATTTTCGCACTTCATATTCTGTGAAAAACATCTGATTCCGAGGACATACATTTTCCCGGATTCATCTATTTAAAGCAGATGAATAGCTTATATTCACTGAACTATTGATTTTCATATCTTTGTTTTCCTGCGAACACAGTCATTTAAACCAAACCTGCTACATGAAAAAAATTACTGCCCTGCAGATCCTAAGCATAGTGGCCTTCCCATTCATGCTTTTATTTATGAATGCCTGCCAGACAGAAACCTTTAAAAATCAGAGAAAACACATTGACCTGGCCGGCAACTGGTTTTTCGAAAACGACCCGGGAGACCAGGGAATGCAGCAGAACTGGTTTTCGCGGCTACTTACCGACTCAGTACTCCTTCCGGGAACCATGGACGAGAACCACAAAGGGAATCTCAACCATGACTCAACCACTTTTCATCTTACCCGGATATATAATTACGAAGGGCCTGCCTGGTATCAGAAACAGGTGATCATACCGGATGACTGGAAAAACAAATGCATCCGGCTGACCCTGGAACGGACCAGACCCTCCATGGTGTGGGTTGACAATCAATTTGCCGGCAAATCAATTATCCTGGAATCTCCTCAGAATTATGATCTTACACGATTCCTTACTCCCGGAAAACACACCCTCACCCTCCGGATAGACAACAACCTGAAGCTTACCCCATATGGAAACATACACATGTATTCCGACGATACCCAGACCAACTGGAACGGTATCCTGGGCAGCATATTCCTTGACGCCTCCGATAGCACTCACTTTACCGGGCTCCAGGTATTTCCCGATGTGGACGAGAAGAAAATCAGGGTGATGGCTTACATTGCAAATCCTCAGAGATTCAAAGATTTATATCTCACCCTACAGGTAGCCGGAGAAAGAAACGGGAAAAAAACATTTCTGAAATCCAGGAAATACCACGTGGTTTCTGATTCACTCATACAGGCTGAGTTTGAGATTGGCAGAAATTCGGAAAACTGGGATGAGTACCACCAGCCCCTGTATCGTATTCAGGCAGTGATCAGTCAAAACCACCAGGTACTGGATGCCGCGGAAGCTCCCTTCGGTATGAGAAAGTTCAGCACATTAGGTACACATTTTGCCATCAACGGGCGCATAATCTTCCTGAGAGGCAAACACGATGCCTGTGTATTCCCCCTAACCGGGCACCCGCCCATGGATACTGCCGGATGGACCAGGATTTTTAGGATTGCGAAATCTTATGGAATCAATCATTACCGATTCCATACCTGGTGCCCACCGGAAGCGGCATTTGAAGCTGCCGACAGGGAAGGCATTTACCTGCAACCCGAGCTGCCCTTTTGGGGGAACCTGGAGAATGACACCCTTGTTCAAAGGATGATGGCCGAAGCCCTGGCATTACTCAAAAGTTATGCTAACCACCCTTCCTTTGTTATGTTTTCAGCAGGAAATGAAATCTGGGGCAGACAGGACAAGGTGGAAGACCTGATCGCCACCCTGAAAAAGGTTGATAGCCGGCCCCTCTACACTCAGGGCAGCAACAATAATATCGGGTACACAGGTCCTGTAAAGGATGCCGATTTCCAGGTCGCTGCCCGAACACCCTTTACACACGATACCATCCTTACCCATACCAGGCTTACCCAGGCATTTGTCGATTCACGCGACGGGGGCATACTCAATACCCAGTTGCCCTCCACTATGGTGAATTTCGATTATGCCGTGGCACAGACCAAAATACCGCTGGTGGGTCACGAAGTGGGCCAGTACCAGATATTCCCGGATTTCGATGAAATAAAAAAATATACAGGCATCCTGCAGCCCCGGAACCTGGAGGTTTTTCGTGAAAAATTGCAGAAATCAGGAATGTTTGACGAAGACAAGGCATTCACCAAAGCTTCCGGGGCCTTATCTGCACTATGCTATCGTGCTGAGATTGAAGCGGCTCTCCGGACAAAAGGCTTTGCAGGCTTCCAGTTGCTCGATCTGCAGGACTACCCGGGACAGGGAACCGCCCTGGTCGGCATCCTCGATGCCTTCATGGACAGCAAAAACGTAATTGACCGCAAGGAATGGCTGCACTTCTGCAACGATGTGGTGCCTTTGCTGCTCTTCGAAAAATATTGCTGGACTACGAACGATACCTTCTCCGCCAGGGTGGAAGTAGCAAACTATTCTGATAAAAACCTGAAGGGCCCTCTTCTCTGGTCTTTGACCGACAACCAGGGCAAAGTACTGGAAAGCGGAGCTTTCAGGGGATTGATCGGCAATGGTGGCGTACAGGATATTGGAAAGATCAGTATCCCGTTTGCCGGAATGACCGCTCCGCAAAGACTGAACCTTACCCTGTCAGTGGAAGGAACCGTATTCCGGAATTCGTATCCTGTATGGGTATACCCGGAAACCGCTCTTCCAGCTCCAGTCGCAGGTATTGCCATGGCTACCCGGCTGAATCCTGAAATCATGAATAAACTTGAAGAAGGCGGCAAGGTTCTTCTGTTCCCTGAGGCAAAATCTGTAATAGAGAACAGTGTGCCTGGCCTGTTTCCTCCTGATTTCTGGAATTTCGGCATGTTCAGGAAAATCAGCGAAGGCGCAAAAAAACCTGTTTCGCCTGGTACCCTTGGTATACTCACCAATCCGAAACACCCTCTGTTCAGAAAGTTCCCTACGGAATTTTATTCGGACTGGCAATGGTGGACCATCATCAAAAACAGTAACCCCCTAATTCTGAATTCCACGGACAAGTTATACCGCCCCATTGTCCAGGTGATCGATAATTGTGAGCGTGACTACAAGCTCGGGCTGATCTTTGAATGCAGGGTTGGCAAAGGAAAATTGCTGGTGTGCATGGCCCGGCTCAACGATATGCCTTCCGATCCGGCTGCAGCCCAGCTTTATCGTTCTCTTTTCAGTTATATGCAGTCTGCTGAATTCAACCCCGAATATCAATTGGATGAGCATTTGCTCAGGGAATTGATGCGGTAAGAGTCACTGTCAGAATTTTTTGAAACAAATCCACATCCCAGGTTTACAACTGGCGTGTAAACCCGTTTATTTCTATCTGCCCTCGGAAATCAGGTTAGATTTTGTTATATTTCCTCTATGAATCCATATCAGAAGAATTCATATGATTCTGATAATTAAATATTTTATGGATTCCCTGAACCTTAAACCTGAGACCCAAAAGAAGAGATCAATTCTCCTTTTACCCTTGAAAATTCTGCCAATAGTCAGAAGCAAACGGCTAACAGCATAGAAGAATGCCGTTTTTAACACAGATTTTTATGCAATGTATAAATGAATTTCATATCCATAGGTAAGTTTTATCTGTAACCTGTTGTATATCAAATGGCAGGACTTCGCAAAACTTGGTTCATCTGGTTTCCTGATCAGCGGGAGGCGTTTCTTCCTGAAAAAACAGATAGCGCCTATGCTGCAAACCATACCGTATGGGATAAAATCCTGCTTCTCCTTATCGTCTTGCCAGCAGTTTTCCTGGTATTCTGGTCCTGCGAACCCCTGGTTACGCAGTTTGACAATGAAACTGGTGCACAGGTATATGTATCGCCCCGCATAACACAGGTGCCCGACACGTTTACCCGCCTGAAGGTGATGACATGGAATATCCGCTTCGGCATTGGACGTCGTCCATGGTTTGGCGATGCATGCGGCAATGTGGCCGTTTACAACAGCGATGATGTGCTGTATACCATGGATAAGATCGTAAGGAAAATCAATGAGATTCAACCGGATATTCTTCTTTTACAGGAGGTGGATCTTTCATCTAAGCGATCAGGTTATGTCAACGAGGTAGAGTATATCCTTGCTAATACATATTTCAATTATGCCGCGGCCGGTTACCAGTGGAAAGCGCAATTCATACCCAGCGATGGCCTGGGACGGCTCGAAGAAATGAACCTTATCCTTTCCCGCTGGCCAATCGATTCGGCAATCCGCATTCAGCTACCCCTGCGGGGCGATCAGGACAAACTCACCCGCTATTTTTATGAACGGTGCTGTATAGTTCAGACCAAAATCAAACTGCCCGGGATGCCTGAAGGAATCCTTGCATTGAATATCCATGCTTCTGCTTTTGCCACTGATGATACCAAGTACCGGCATATACAATTGTTCAAAGGTATACTTGACTCCCTTCACCGAATGAACAGGTGGTTTGTTGCTGGTGGCGACCTGAATACCCTTCCTCCGGGATCTGATTCAACCGACTATTGTCTGGAAGACATGTGCCCCGGGGAATCGTACCATCATCCGGGCGACAATCCCTTCCACAAAGAGGGTAGCAATTATGCCCCGGAGGCGAACTGGCTTACATCATTCTATAACGATTTTTACCCGGCCGTACCGCTGGCAGATTACCTTGCCAGCCCGGAAAAGTACTTCACCCATACCACCCGTCCGGAACATTTCTGGGACCGCACGCTCGATTACCTCTTCTCCGACCAGCCATGGGAGCCCGGCTCAGGCGCCATGCACCAGGAAGCCCTGGAAGAATCCGACCATGCACC
>JAKAMP010000104.1 GCA_021812865.1 Bacteroidota bacterium
AATCAGGATTGCAACTCCCAGGATAATCATCATGGTTACGGACATGGCAATTCATTTACGGGTTCGTGAATCTTTTTACTTTTTAGCTGGTGCACAAAGTTTGAAGCGGCCAGCGCTGCCACGGTACCATCGGCAACCGCCGTGGTGACCTGCCTGAATTTTTTGGCAATGCAGTCGCCTGCGGCATACACGCCCGGCAAACTGGTATTCAGGTCTGCATTGACCACAATCTCACCCCATTTGTTCAGTTCAACTACCCCTTTCAGGAATTCGGTATTGGGAGTGTAGCCAATGAATATGAACACCCCGTCGGTTTGGAACCTGACGGATTCGTTTGTACGGAGGTTTTGTATCACCACTCCTCCGAGGTTTTCATTGCCATAGAATTCGGTAATTACCGATTCGAGCATGAACTGGATTTTGGGATTGGCTTTAGCCTCCTCCACGGCATATTCAAAGGCCTGAAAATGATCAAACTGGTGCACAATCGTGACTTTGGTGGCGTACTTGGTAAGCGACACAGCCTCTTCCAGTGCGGAGTTGCCGCCGCCAACCACCACTATTTCCTTGCCGGTGAAAAAATCACCGTCGCAGGTGGCGCAATAGGAAATCCCCTTGCCCTTATAACTGGTTTCACCGGTCGCATTGAGGGTGCGCGATCTGCCGCCCGGCGCCAGGATCACTGCATCGGCAGTGTAGGTCTTCCCGTCGGACAGCTTCACTTCCTTTACCTCACCCTCCAGCTGCATTTCCTTTATGCTGACATTCGAACGGATATCGCAACCGAAGGATTTGGCCTGGTTCTTCATGATATTCGCCAGCTGGTACCCGCTGATCTTCTCCACCCCGGGATAATTGGCAATTTCATGGGTGAGGATCATCTGGCCTCCGGGAGTTCCTTCGCTGAGGATAAGGGTTTTCACCCTTGCCCTCGAAAGGTAGATCCCCGCTGTGAGGCCGGCTGGTCCGCCACCAATCACAATGGCATCGTAATGATTATCTGGAAGCATGTTCAAGGTTTTTTGAATCGACGAATTCCTTGTCGAGAATGGTTCTCACCTGTTCCATGGTCTGAATGCTCGAGGTGGCCTTTACCACCTTGCCATTCTTGTAATAAATGGTGAAGGGTATGCCCATGAAACCCCTTACTTCAGGCAGGTTCCTGATTACAAACGATTCGGGGTTGTCGAACTCCATATCACAGAACTTTACATGCTTGTATTCGCTTTCAAGTTCTTCGGCAATGCCGTAAACAGGAATACACATGGGGCCCATACGGCCGCAGATAACCATTACATTTTCGTTTTCGCTGATGATCTTTGCATGTTCAGCGGCTGATTCGATGTGTTTCAGATTGGTGTACAACATGGCTATAAATTTTTAGTTATTGATTTTTTCGTTATTCACCCTGATTTCGAAGGACAGTTCCATGGCCTTCCTGTACATAAAGCTTACGCCGCAGTATTTCTGCTGGGAAAGGTCGACCGCCTTCTGCAGTTTGTCGAAGGGAAGGTCCTTTCCGGTGAAAGCGTAGATAATGTGCATGCGGGTATAGTGTTTGGGATGCTCGTCGGTGAGGTCAGCGCTGACTTCCACGTTGAAATCATCCACTTCGACCTTCATTTTTTTCAGGATCGAAACCACATCCATCCCGGTGCAACCGGCAATGGAAGCAAGCATTAACTCTTTGGGCCGGGGACCGCTGTTCTCACCGCCAACTTCTGAAACGGCGTCCATTACTACATTATGCCCGTTCACTTTTGCAGTGAATTGCATTTTTCCGTCCCAGTGTGTATTTACTTTATGTTCCATAGTGGTTTGTTCTTGCAGGTACAAAATTAAAGCGGTTTATACCCGCCGCAAAGCCTTTTGCAGACCAGCAGAACAACTTTGACCATGAATTACCTCAACTTTTTTATTGATTTAGTTCTACCTTTGCAGGCGTTAAATCATCATAACATGAAGACCCTCACCGAATCGGATGCCGCGTTTGTTTGTGATATCCAGGCGCCCTGTTTTCAAACCCTGTCGCGCGATGAAATGGAACTGGTGCAGGCCAGCAAAACGCAGGTATTGTTCCGCAAAGGTGAAACTCTGGCCAAGCAGGGTGCGTTTGCTTCCTATGTGCTCTTCATCATCGACGGCCTTGCTAAACAATATATTGAGGGCGATGCCACGCATAATTTCAATCTAAGCCTGTTCCATACCGGTCAGTTTGTTGGGCTTTCGGCTGTTTTTAACCGGAATACCTATAATTATTCCGCCACGGCAGTGCGCGAAACCAAGGCATACCTCATTGAAAACAAGGCCATAGAAAACCTCATGCGGCAGAACGGATTGTTTGCCTTCAGCCTTACCAAGAGGTATTGCGAGCAGGATGCAATCCTCTTCGATACCATACACAACCTGATGTACAAGCAGATGAACGGAAGACTGGCAGATACCCTGCTATATCTTGGTTCGGAAATTTTCCGGGGAGAAGATGTTTTCAGCAGCCTTGCACGCAAGGATATTGCTGAATTTGCAGGTATATCGACCGAGAGCGCCGTAAAGCTCCTGAAAACTTTTGAAAAGGACGGGTTGATAGAGCTGCACGAAAAAGATATTCGCATCATCAACCGGAATACCCTGCTCGAGATCAGCCGCAGAGGGTGAACCCAGGTATGACCGAGCAGCAGATCATACAGGAAATCCTTCGTGGGAACCGCGATCTATACAGGGAGCTGGTAAAACGCTACCAGTCCATGATTTTCCGTACTTGCATGGGCTTCCTGCATAATAAAGAGGAGGCTGAAGATCTTGCCCAGGAAGTTTTTATTCAGGCTTACCAGTCCCTGGAACGGTTCAGGGGAAATGCCGCTTTCTCAACCTGGCTTTACCGCATTGCCGTCAATGCCTCTCTCAATAAACTGCGGAAAAACCGTGGAAACCTCCTTTTCAGAAAAATAGAATCGGCTTTTAACAGGGAAAAGGACACGGTGTACAGTTTTCCAGTTCCCCTGGCTGACAATCCCGAAAATCTCCTGATTACTGCGGAACACCGGGAGTGGGTGAAAAAAGCGCTTGACAGTCTTCCTGAGAAACAGCGCACAGCCATTGTGCTGAGCCAGTACGATGAATTGCCGCAGAAAGAAATCGCAGCCATCATGAAGATTACCGAGGGGGCTGTAGAGGCGCTGATCCAGCGGGCCAAGGCTAATTTAAGGATCAGACTGGCAGGACTTTATAAGAAAAATAAAAAATAGCCGTAGGAAAATGATAAGTTTTGTTTCTAACCATAAAAATGAAGTAATCATGGATTGTGAAAAGTGTCGGCAGCAATTGCCCGGTTATCTCGGGGGCAGCCTTCCCGGGGAAACCGGAATCGAGGTGGAGAAGCACCTTGTTAGTTGCCACGAATGCATGGACCAGTATCGCCTGCTTGTGCTTTCAGCAAGGGTGATGGAGGAAGAAAGGAATGCAGAAATGAATCCTTTCCTTTCCACCCGGGTAATGGCCGGCATCAACGCATGGGAGCAAATGAAGGAAGAGACTCAGTCTGTTCTTTCACCGGTACGCAAGCTGAAGCCTTTGCTGATAGGCTTTTTTATTGCAGCAGCCATTTTTGCAGGGAACCTGATTGGCAATTTATATAAGTTCCAGCCAGCAGCTAGGCCTGTGCCTGTCGAGATGGCCTACATGGATGATGCCCTGATTGAATCGACCAGCTTGTTTGACAACGATTAAAACCGTAAACGTATGCATTCGCAGAAAAAACAAAGTTGGATGGTTTGGGCAATAGTGATCCTTGGGGTGATGAACCTGTCAACCCTCATCACCATTGTCTATCACCAGGGACAAGCGCGCAGGGAAGAAGCCGCTGCGAACCAGTTGCCGGTTGTGGTTGAAACCGATGCCGCAAAATACAGTGGTCGCTATTTCCGCGATCAGCTGAACCTGAGCCCTGAGAAAATGAACAGTTTCAGAGAGTTCAATCCTGTATTCAGAAGACAGGCAAGGGAAATCAACCTTGAACTGGGCCGGATGCGAAACGAAATGCTCAGGGAAATGGCTGCCCGTAACCCCGATACGGCCCGCCTGAACGAACTTTCCGATTCAATCGGAAAGCTGCATGGTACCCTGAAGAAGATCACTTTCAGGTACTACCTCGATATGAAGAGCCTCTGTAATCCGGATCAGCAGGTAAAGCTGGAGCAGATATTCGGCGAGGTTTTCAGCAATGACATGCTGATGGGACCCCCTGGACAGGGCCCTGGAATGGGTAGGGGAAGAGGACCCAGATGGAACAGAACAAACCAGTAATTATTCACTTTAAATTTTTATGGACATGAAAACAAAACTTTTATTCGCAGGATTGGCCATTATGGCGATGACCGCAGTAGCAAGCGCCCAGAATCCCACGCCGGGGAAATGCCACGGACAAGGCAAAGGAACCGGAAGAGGTGCAGCCTATGTCGACAAGAACAAAAACGGGGTTTGCGATAATTACGAAAACCGCCTGAAGAATGGCAAGGCCGGGAAAGGCAACCGGAATGGCTATTGCAATGGCACAGGACAGGGCAGGGGCAAAGGCCGTAATTTTGTCGATGCCAATAAAAACGGAGTATGCGATAATTTCGAAACCAGAAACAAAAAATAATTTCCGTACGCCGGTATTCAGGCTTTGTATAATAGTTACGTGTTGCAAGGGTCTTCTTCTTTGCAGGAAGCTTATCGTACCGGCGCCATGATTGAGGAAATGGATATCGATGACCTCAGCCGGGTGCTTTTGGGTACCAGTGACAACAACTCAACCCTTGTGCCGGACAGCCATATGAGAGGCTCAAGGAATCACCTGCGGGCGTTCAGCCAGCAGCTATCCACAATGGAATTGACATATTCTCCCGTCTATCTCAGCCAGGAAGAATTCGACCAGATGGTGAATTCTCCCATGGAACAGGGCCATCGGTACCGCTTCAGGAGCGGGGGGAGTAACCAGGGAAACTGCCAGGGTAATATGCCTGGTTATGGAAATAGCTTTGGAAATTGATTGTTAGGTTTCTGTTCATCAAAAAGACCGTTGTGCTAAGGATACAACGGTCTTTTTTATCAAAAAAACAACAGATAATCAACTGGTTATTCTCTTGCATGGCCTTGTTTGTCCAGGTCATGTTGAGAATGAAATCATGGATGATGGTTATTTTTTTGCCATCAGCAGGAAAACAGGGAAACCCTTGCCATCGCCCCGACTGACAACAAAACTCTGCTTCACCTCGGTGTGGGAAAAACCCAGCTGGCGAAGCTGGCCGGCAAGCGCTTCGGGATCGAACCCGCGGTGTACATCGGTTACCTCCATACCATGAAAGGAACCATCTTCGGGATACAAATCGGCAATAGCCAGGTAACCACTCTTATTCAACAGGGAAAACAGCTTTTTAAACATCCCCTGTACATTCTTAACATGGTGAAACACCATCTGGCTGTATATCAGGTCAAACTGGTTGTGATATTCCGTTTTTTCCAGGTCCATCAAAAGGGAATGCATATTCGTGGCTTCTGTGGATGCAATTTTTTCATTGCAAATGGAGATCATCTTCTCTGAACTGTCCACCATAAGGATTTCACCCAGCTTGTCTTTCAGGAGAAAACTCAGTAATCCTGTGCCGGCCCCGTATTCCATGGCTTTCATATTCTTATTCAGGGGCGCCATCATTTCCAGGTCCCGGGCAATCGCAAGGGAACGTTCCATATGAATGGCATTCTGGTCCCAGGTTTTTGCCTTAATATCAAATTCATTCGTCTGCATAATCAATTTTTTGCAATTAGATAAAGAGATTTCTTATATAGACAATCCAGGCAGAATAATGTTCACTGGAAATCTGCAAAGACCTTTTTCTTTAATGCCAGCCTATAACCTGATAGAACTACCCGTTGCATTATATAGGATCTTTGCATTGCAGTCGCCGGCCAGGTCTGCATATTTCTGCATGTTGGTGCAATGGCATACCGCAATGGTTTCGGGTTCTATCTTGTTCAGGTAGTAGGTGATATTTACATATTGTTCGGCAGAGAATTCCTTGAAATGAATACCCCCGAGGATAAGTTTTACCGGCAGGTCGAAATTCGACTTGGCTTCTCTGAGGATATTGGTTATGCCGCGATGGGAGCATCCACTAATTACGGATAGCCTGTTTTTCCGCGTAATGGCGACAAACAGTTCGTCCTGGAACTCATCATCCTGTATAATATCATTCGCCAACACCTTACCTTTCTGAAAGTTAACATCCACCGGGTCGGTAATGGGAATTTCAGGCATGATAAAAACACCTTCATCTACTTCGATGACTTCGGTAACATATTCAAACCGTTTTTCATAGGGTTTGAGATTTACAACCGGGGCTCTCAGTTTCTTTCCCGGGCTGTATTTCGGATAAAGGGCCTCTTTTTTAATATATATTTTTGCATGAGAGTTGAGGTCAAGAAAGGCAGGCATTCCGCCCACATGGTTATAATGACCATGACTAATGATGACAGTGTCGATTTCCAAAAGATCGATGCCCAGTATCTTCGCATTCCTGAGGAAGGCATCGCTTTGTCCGCAATCAAACAAAATCTTTTTATGGTCTGTTTCCAGGTAAAGGCACAATCCGTGTTCTCCCACAAGTCCTGCGCTGTTTACCTGGTTTTCTATAAGGGTTACAATTTTCATTTTCTGGAATGATTAAGGTAAATGGGAATGGCAATTTATCCTGGTCAGCTGTATTACATTCAGACCGATAAGCCGCATGCCGGATCAGTTTTTGATTTTTTCCATATACATGGCAAAGGAGCGATAAAGGAAATGCGTCCATTTGCCGAAAGGAACAATAATGAGGGCCCACTGAGCCAGGATAATCAGGTGTACAAAGTATATCCAGCTGTTGTTGTCGAGCAGCCGGGTGTCGATGGAAAGCCGCACGGCAAAGGCCGAGAATCCCATGAGCAGAAGCCAGATTACGAAAAGCCAGTCCGAAGGCTGTGAATGCCTGGAAACTTCCTTGTCTTTTTTGATTCGCTTCCACACGAAATCGACAGTCACCACAAAAATCACCAGGCTTTCCAGGTATCCTAATATGATCACGAACAGGCTGGACGATGAAAACCAGTCGAGGAAAACGGTGGTGAAAAGCAGGGACAGGTATCCGATTACCAATACAAGATGTTCGAGCCAGCGGAAACGGTTATCGTCGCAACTCAGCGCTCTTTTCTGAGTGAACATGTGCACGAGCAGTTCATCGAAGGCTTTGAAATAGGAAGCCACCGGCGCTTTGACCTTTGGCTTACCAATTACATACCACCACATACGAACGATGTTGGGCAGAAGGATAATGGTGAAAACGGATGCAATGGCAATCATTTCAAAATAATGACCCGCATGCATTACCTGTTCCAGGCTGAAATTTTTGTAATAGCCGAAGCCAATGACAGCTGCTGCCACGAGAATAAATGCGCTGATTGTTAGAAAGAGCGATCTGTAAAGCAGACCTGATAAGCCAGTCCAGTCGTACGCTGAAGTTAACCACCGCCTGAGGGACATCATCAGCTCGCCAGGGTTTGCCGTACGCGGGCAGTTGGTGGTACATTCGCCACAATAATAGCACAGCCAGGGCTTCAGAGAAGACCGGATGCCATCTTTGTCGCCCAGCACACTGAGCCGTACCATCTCTCTGGGGAAGGAATCGTTTTCGGTGGAAAGGGAGCAGATGGCTGTACAGGTGCCGCAGTTATAGCAGGCATTGAAATCATATGCCCCGTATTTTTTAAGTTTTTTGCCGAATTCCGGATCTATAGTTGCCATTATTTTGTCAGTTTATAGGTATAATATTCATCCATATCGTCTAAGGCATCCACTGCGATTTCTCCGAATTTCAACAGGGACATGAGGTAATATGTGGTTTCCGGAAGAGGAAGACTGGTCTGGGCTGCAATCTGCGGAACAGTTTTGCTTTCTTCTTTCAATGCCTCAAGTATTGCCTTACGGATTTGCATATATTTTTTCCTGGTTTCCGTTACATGAGCGGGAACCTTACGGGTTTCCTTGATGATGTTTATGGTTTTTCTGTTCGTTTCCATGGTTAAATGTTTAAGATTCAGCAACAGCATCAATC
>JAKAMP010000105.1 GCA_021812865.1 Bacteroidota bacterium
CAGTTCAAGCAACTGGAAAAGGACAATAAGTTTTTGCGGCTGGGCGAGTTCTTCATTTATCTCTGTGCAGATTTTAAGCACCCTTACAGAACTTGAAGAGATTCGAACATTCCGTTTGTTGACTTCCTTGCTCTTCTCCTGGTGTAAACGGTAATATTCATCAAATACTTTGAGGTATTCCTGCACCAGTTCGGTGTTCAATTGTCTCTTCAGAAAGGATTCCACTACGGTTCGCCTGTCCTGCCGGTTGCTTTCAGGCCTAGCGATGATGGCAAAAAGTTGCATCAATGCTTTCAGTATCTTTTCGCTCATTGATATGGCTTTATTTTATATCTATGCTGGGGATTACCCCCTTATTGAAAAAATTTATCTAATATAAATCATTTTTTTTATTCCCTCTCGCCAATATGCTTGTTCTATGCCAATAGCACGGATCTTCCTTTTTATGCTCCTGAAGCATATTCATGATCATAGCCTGTGTTAGCTTTTTAATTATTTTAGACCCCTTGAAAAATCAAATGCCATGAGAAAATATTTTATCCTGATGTTGGCCCTGGCCATACATCTTTTTACAATTGCGCAGGAAAAACAGCTTACCCTTGAAAATGCTGTGATGGGACGTGGACGGGAATTCAATCCCGCAAATCTTCCTGGCCTGCAATGGGCCGGTTCTTCAGGCAAGGTGGCCTATGTGAAGGATTGGAAAACAATAGTGACCGTGGATGTCAAATCCGGAACAACCAGCGAAGTGATCAATCTGAGCCAGATAAACCAGGAAATGAAAAAGAACAGCATGGATACCCTCCGCTATATTTCTTCATTTCATTGGACCTTGGATGGCAAGATCACTCTCAACCTGCCCAATGGCATTCTCCTGTTCAATGCTTCTTCCAGAATGCTGGAGAAAAGCATTATTCTGCCTGAGGGCGCCGCTTATTCCGACTATTCCCCAAATGCAGGCGCCGTAGCGTATACAATGGATAACAACTTATATTATAAGACTTCCAGTGGTCTGCAGAAACAGGTTACACGCGATACCGACAGGAATTTTGTGAATGGTCAGATCGTGAGCCGCAATGAGTTCGGCATCGACAAAGGTACCTTCTGGTCTCCGTCCGGCCGATATCTTGCCTTTTACCGAAAAGACGAATCTCATGTAACCAACTATCCTCTGGTGGATGTGACTACCCGCTTTGCTACGCTGAATCTGATCAAATATCCCATGGCGGGTATGGAAAGTGAGAGGGTATCCCTGGGCATTTACAATCTCTCAACCGGGAAGACGGTGTTCTGTGAAGCCGATTCCACCTCTGACAAATACCTTACCTCCGTTACCTGGTCGCCCGATGAAAAGTATATATATATCGCCGTATTGAACCGCGATCAGAACCATCTGTGGCTGAACCGGTATGACGCCGGAACGGGGTTGAAGCTGAACACCCTGTTTGAAGAAGAAAATTCCCGGTATGTTGAACCGCTTGATCCCCTCTATTTTATTGATGGCCAGCGATTCATATGGTTCAGCAACAGGGATGGATACAGGCATATGTATCTATATACCAGCGATGGTATACTCATTCGCCAGCTTACCCGGGGATCATGGATCGTTAAGGATTTTCTGGGTATTGATCCGAAAATCACAACAGTGTGGTTCCGCTCGACTATTACCAGTCCGCTGGATATCCAGGTTTGCTCAGTGCCGGTCGCCAAAGGAGAAACCAGGGCAATTACCTTGGATGCCGGGATTCATACGGCACAACTATCGCCCGATGGCCAGTACCTGATCGATAATTTTGAGGCGGTCAATATTCCCAGGGAAATCAGCATCCTGGACAGCAAGGGGAAACAGGATAGACTACTTCTCGATGCTCCCGATCCTTTGAAAGATTACCGGCTTGGAAGGATGACCATATTCACTGTGAAGGCAGCGGATGGGAAAACCGATTTGTACTGCAGGATGATCAAACCGGTGGATTTTGATTCCACCCGCAAATACCCTGTGGTAGTATATGTTTATGGAGGTCCGCATGCACAGATGATCACCCATTCGTGGATGGGTGGAGCCAGGTTGTGGGATTACTACATGGCACAGAAGGGATACATCATGTTTACCCTTGATAACAGGGGCTCATCCAACCGCGGGTTTGAATTTGAAAGCATCATTCACAGGCAATTGGGACAGGAAGAAATGAAAGATCAGATGAAAGGGGTGGACTACCTCGAAAGCCTGCCCTATGTTGACAAAAGCAGGTTAGGTGTTCATGGCTGGAGTTTTGGTGGATTCATGACCATATCCCTCATGTTGCAGCACCCGGGGATATTTAATGTGGCAGTGGCCGGCGGACCCGTTACTGACTGGAAATTCTACGAAGTGATGTATGGTGAACGCTATATGGACCGGCCGCAGGAAAACCCTGAAGGTTACGAAAAAACCAGCCTGCTCGACAAGGCAGGAAATCTGAATGGACACCTGCTGATTATACATGGAGCACAGGACAAGACTGTGGTTTGGCAAAACAGCCTCGATCTTCTTCAGCAGTTCATCAAAGCAAAGAAACAGGTTGATTATTTTGTATACCCCACCCATGAACACAATGTGTCGGGCATAGACCGGGTACACCTGATGCAGAAGATTACGGATTATTTCGATCTGTACCTGAAACCTTAAAGATACAGCAGCAGAAATATCAGAGGGATCAGCAGGCCGGCAAGTGTATACCATGCACCCCGCCCGGTGATCCCGTATTCCCCTTTAACCATGAACAAACCGGTAACCGCCAGAACGATCAACCCGAGGGCGAAAAGATCGGCAAACCAGGTCCAGAGTTTTCTGATGGAATTATAGTGAAGAAAATTGAATTCTCTGAGAAGCGGTCTGCTCCGGATGGTCTCGATAAAACCTTTGCCCGTGCGCAGGTCAAGATTCATCGACCCGCCCTTCAGGAAAACCCTTACCGTACTGCTGTCCTGGAAATAATGCTTCCGGTAATTTTTGTCTTCTCCATAGTTTTGCAGGATTCCGTTAAGGAAATCTTTGTTAATGTTCGAAACCACCAGCGGAGTATCGACCTGGATCGCGTACTGACTAATATCATAATTCGGGTTCCAGTCGGCTTTGTGATTGAGGGCCACGCCTGAAATACCATAAATTACCGACATTCCAAAAAAGAAATAACCTATATCCCTGTGGAAAATACGGTTTAATTTCCTCAGATTCATTTTATGAAAGTTAAGTGAAAAGGATGATTTCAGTATGACAGGATGGGGGGCATTATTAAAGGTGAAATAGGATTATTTCCCTTCCTTTTTGGTCATACTGACATTCTCGATCCAGTAATCGGAAACATATCCTTTTCCGCTCTCTTTGATTTCCTTACGCAATTGCTCAACATTGCTGAGCTCTTCATTCTGGTTTGAACCCACTGCTTTTTCCTCACCTGCGGGCTCGGTTTCCCGAGTCCCTTTGGTAAGCTCAGCTTCCATACGGGCAACATAAGCCTCGTCAATACGGAGCTCTTTCATTATTCCGTCCACCATGACGTCGGTTCCTTCAAGCGACACATCGAAAGCGGCGATGTCGGGACCTGTAGTGATACGCACGGTACTGTCGGGATTGGTTCCAAACAGGAACATCTTCTTTCCATCTTTCTTGCAGACGTGCGATACAGTTCCCTCTACCATTACTTCTTTTCCGACATACGTGTCGGGATGGGCAAGCAATTCGGCTACCGTGACGGTTATCTTATCGGAACTGACGGGTTGTTTGTTGGTTTTGCAGGCTATCATTGCAACAGCCAGCGGGAGGATGCAAAGGAATACTCTTTTCATGTTTGGCGATTTTAGGGGGTATATAATTAGTGAATTTCTTTGTCTTTTTCAATCGCATAAAAGCATCCATAGCCTGCTGATGCAACCTGCACAACGGATGATATTCGCCCAGTATCATAAATGCATTGGTCTGCAGCTTTCTTTATCCGGAAAACATTAACTTTGGGCATTCAATAGCAGGTTGATCCATTGAAACTTAAATATCGGGTTAATTTTCCATTCAATGAGTGAAGAAAAAGTTAAAATTTCAGATAAAATATCATACTATTTCTTGAGAGGGTTGTCAGGATTTGCCAGTATGCTGCCATTCCCAGTGATCTATTTTATTTCCGACATTGCTTTCCTTTTGCTCTATTTTCTTGCGCGTTACAGACGGAAAATCGTACGATCAAACCTGGTGAACTCCTTTCCGGAAAAGCCATTGAAAGATATCCGCAAGATAGAACGTAAATTCTACCGGCACTTTTGCGATTATGCTTTGGAATCCATGGTGCTGCCTTTTGTTTCAGAAAAGACAATGCGAAATAGATTTATTTACAAAAATCCTGAGATTTTTAACCCCTATTTTGAACAGAAAAGAAGCATCATTTTGGTGGCCGCACATTACGGCAACTGGGAAATGTCATTGCAGATTCCTAAATTCATAAAACATAAACTCCTGGCAACATATAAACCCCAGTCGAACAAGGGAGTGGACAGGTTCTTTATGGAAACCCGCGAAAGGTTCGGCGTGGAAGCCGTATCCATGACCGGTACGATAAAACGTCTTGTGCAGCTTATGCAGGAAGGAACACCCGTGGCCCTCTATCTTTTAGCCGATCAGCGCCCTTTCCATCTCAATGTTCGTTACTGGACCATGTTTCTGAACCAGGAAACACCCATACTATCGGGACCAGAAAAGATCAGTCACAAATACAACCTGCCGGTATTCTATTTTGATGTGGAACGTATCGGGCGGGGACGGTATGAAGCCTCCTTCAGGCTGCTGGAAGAAAATCCTGCATCAACTGCCGAATTTGTAGTTACCGAAAAACATGTACGCCACCTGGAATCAGTCATCAGGAAGGAACCGGCGTACTGGCTCTGGTCGCATCGCAGGTGGAGACACAAAACTTTCCTTAATTTTCTCGAAGTGATGGGCAAAACACCCGATTCTCCCGGCGTTGAATACAACCATGACTTGATCCGGATTCCCTGATTCACTAACCTGTTTTACAGGGCGGCAACAGTCTATATCTTAGTAATTATTCTGTCAATTTGGCCATTCTTTTACTAAGTTGTGCGTCATATTGACTGTTAATGCTTTGAAAATTCCCATGGCAGGTAATTTGATCGAACGGTTGCAAATGATCAGACTATGAATCTTAATAATTTCACGATAAAGTCACAGGAGGCTATTCAGAAAGCCTTTGAAATTGCGGAAGGGAACCAGCAACAAGCGGTCGAAACCGGGCACCTGCTGAAAGGGATCATGTCCACGGGCGAAAGCGTGGTGAATTTTCTCTTTAGCAAAATGGGTACGAATGCAGCCCAGGTAGAACGTGTGCTTACGCGGATAATTGAATCGTATCCCAAGGTCACCGGTGGTGAACAATACCTGTCGCAGCAGTCGAACAAGGTACTGCAGTCGGCCCTCAAGCTTTCAAAAGAGGAGGAAGATGAGTTTGTATCCGTGGAATTTTTACTGCTGGCACTACTAACAGCAAACGATAACATATCGGATATGCTCCGGGACGCCGGCATGAGCGAAAAAGGCATGCGTATGGCCCTCTCTGAATTGAGGAAAGGCTCCAAAGTAAATAGCCAGACTGCTGAAGATACGCTCAATGCCCTGAACAGGTATGCTATCAACCTGAATGAAAGAGCCCGGCAGAACAAGCTCGATCCCGTGATAGGCCGGGATGATGAAATCAGGAGGGTTTTGCAAATTCTTTCCCGCCGTACCAAGAATAATCCCGTACTGATTGGCGAACCGGGAGTGGGGAAGACAGCTATTGCCGAAGGACTAGCGCACAGGATAGTAAACGGCGATGTACCCGATAACCTGAAATCCAAGCAAATATTTTCACTCGATATGGGCGCCCTCATTGCCGGGGCAAAGTACAAAGGCGAGTTTGAGGAAAGGCTGAAAGCTGTAGTGAACGAGGTAATTTCCTCCGAAGGCGAGGTAGTGTTGTTCATCGACGAGATTCATACGCTTGTGGGTGCAGGCCGTAGCGACGGAGCCATGGATGCAGCCAATATTCTGAAGCCGGCGCTGGCCAGGGGCGACCTGCGTGCCATAGGCGCCACCACCCTGAATGAATACCAGAAATACTTTGAAAAAGATAAAGCCCTTGAACGCAGGTTCCAGGTGGTGATGGTGAATGAACCCGACAGGATGAGCGCCATTTCCATTCTCCGTGGGCTCAAGGAACGTTATGAGGCTCATCATAAGGTGCGTATTCGAGATGAGGCCGTCATCGCCGCCGTGGATCTTTCACTGCGATATATTACTGACCGTTTTCTGCCCGACAAGGCCATTGACCTGATCGATGAGGCTGCATCACGGCTGAGGCTCGAAATGAATTCCGTTCCCCTGGAAATCGACGATGTGGAGCGCCGTATCAAACAACTCGAAATTGAAAGGGAAGCCATCCGAAGGGAAGGCGATAAAGAAAAGCTGGCCGGATTGGCTGCTGATATAGCAAACCTTTCGGAGGAGCGCAACAAACTAAGGGCCAGGTGGGAAAATGAAAAAAAGATCATTAGCGGTATCCAGGCCAGCAAAGAGCTTATCGATAAGCTGAAACTTGAAGCCGAGGCTGCTGAACGCCAGGGCGACTATGGCAAAGTGGCCGAAATTAGATATGGACGGATCAAGGAAGCAGAATCGGGCATTGAAAAAATGAAGGCCCAGCTTAACCAGGCACAAGGAGAATCTCCGCTCATCAAAGAAGAAGTGGAAGCGGAAGACATTGCCGAAGTGGTTGCCAAATGGACTGGCATTCCGGTGAGCCGTATGCTTCAGAGCGAACGGGATAAACTAATCTTCCTCGAAGACGAACTCCACAAGCGCATAGTGGGACAGGATGAGGCTATTGCCGCTGTGTCCGATGCCGTGCGAAGGAGCAGGGCGGGACTGCAGGACGCGAAACGACCGGTAGGTTCATTCATCTTCCTCGGATCAACCGGGGTGGGAAAAACCGAACTGGCCAAGGCACTGGCGGAATTCCTGTTTAACGACGAAAATCTGCTCACCCGCATCGATATGTCGGAATACCAGGAACGGCATACCGTATCAAGACTGATTGGGGCGCCCCCGGGATATGTTGGCTATGAGGAGGGAGGACAACTGACAGAGGCTGTACGCAGAAAACCTTATTCTGTAGTGCTTCTCGACGAAATTGAAAAGGCAAACCCCGATGTGTTCAACCTGCTGCTCCAGGTTCTCGATGATGGCCGGCTTACCGATAACAAGGGCCGGGTGGTGAACTTCAAAAACACCATCATCATCATGACTTCCAATATAGGTTCGCATATCATCCAGGAAAACCTGGGTGACAGAATCGGTGCAGGTTCTGCCGAGGTTTTTGAGAAAACCAGGGAACAGCTCTTTGCCTTGTTGCAGAAGACTCTCCGGCCTGAGTTTCTCAACCGTATTGACGAACTGATCATGTTCACTCCCCTCAGCGAGGAACAGATCAAAGAGATCGTACGCATGCAGGTACGCAACCTTGCTAAATTGCTCGATCCTGAATCAATAACCATTGAAATCAGCGAAAAGGCCGTCGACTGGATCGCATCTGCAGGGTTTGACCCGCAGTATGGAGCCAGACCAGTGAAAAGAATCATTCAGAAACATGTTCTGAACGAGTTGTCGAAGCAGATTCTCTCTGGAAATGTCAGCAGGGAGGGTCATGTGTTTATCGATTTCAATGGAGAACGTCTTGTATTTACCAACCGGTAATTGATATCTGATCCAGTTAACGACAACCGGGCCGGCGCTTCGCCGCCCCGGTTTATTTATTTATGCCTCAGCTTCGCTTGTATTTTCCCTTCACGCTTTGTACCTTGCAGGGAGAATTTCCTTCCATGGTAAATCCTTTCAGAAGAGGCATGAGACAAATAATTAGAAATGCAGCATTCATCGTTTTTCTTTCCCTAATCTCCTTATCCTGTGGAAGGCAAAGCCCTGTTGTCATTGTCTTTCCGGCAGGATCATCGGCCCACGGCGCCCGGCCGCAGAACGCGACAGCACCGCCCCTCCTCAAGCCGAGGATGGGCACGGCGATAACGCC
>JAKAMP010000106.1 GCA_021812865.1 Bacteroidota bacterium
CTGCCCGCGGTACCAGAGGCATTACTGTTGGCACCACCTGTACCGGCTGTTATGCTGAGCGGACTCGCATACGCTCCGGAACCAATGTACCTGAACCTTGCATTTCCGCTCACATCAAGCATTTGCGTTGGGGAAGAAATCCCAATTCCCGTTTCTCCACTTTTGAGCACAGTAAAAATATTGTGGCGGTATGCATCCATTGATCCATTGCCAATTGCAAATGCGGGCTGTAGTCCCTGGGCAAAAACGGTATCGTTATACTGGCCAATGACAAGGGAATAATCGGAATTGGCAACAGTTTTATAGCCCAGTGAAACCGATCCCTTTCCGGAGGCAATGGTAAAATCACCCATGGCCATTGCAGAACTTCCCGGGGCGCTGCTATAGGTCCCCCCGGTAACAGATGCCAAACCCGAAGCGGTTCCATTATACCCCATAGCGAAAGAGGCTTCGCCGTTGGCATGATTGAATTCGCCGGCCGAAAAAGAATAGCTGCCGTCTGTCTGGCTCATGAATCCACAGGCAAAGGAAGAAATTCCGGTTGCCTTCGTCTGACTGCCGGATGCAAATGAGCGATGCCCGGTCGCCTCAGTTGAAAATCCTAAGGCGGTTGAATAATCTCCTATTGCTTTGGTATTCCATCCCATGGAAGTTGACGCCCACCCGGAAGAAATGGTGCGATCTCCAGCAGCAAATGAGGCAATTCCATTTGAAACCGTAAAATACCCTGCCGACAGGGAAGCAAATGAATTGGAAATACTGTAGTACCCCATTGCTGTGGCGTAATCGAATGGAGCCCTGGTATGGTAGCCCATTGCTGTTGAAGCGAATCCCCCTGCACTGGTTTGGTATCCCATTGCCATTGCATATGATTTAAAAGCAGTGTCGCCCAGACCTATTGCAACTGAACCAAAACCTTCTGCAACCGAGCCCTGACCAATGGCGAAGGAATAATCACCCCTTGCATATGCGGCTCCGGTGGTTTTGCCAGCAGAATCAATACCAGCGCTTCCAAAAGCAAAACTTCTGTATCCTTCGGCAGTAGCTCCCCTCCCAAATGCATAACTCTCGGTGTTCTTTGCCCTTGCCCATTGGCCAAAAGCAAAGGAATTATCTTTCCATGCTTCTGACTGAAAGCCAATTGCCGTTGCATAGTTGCCCCTGGCTACAGCCTGAAAACCCAATGCCTGTGAATAATTCCCAATGGATTTCGACTCATAACCAGTGGCCATAGAATTGGTACCAATGCTGTCGGGACTCTCAATGATAACATGGCCTGTAAGAAATGCCTCCTTTCTCGGATACCAGAGTATTCTCGCATCGCTTGGAAAAATAACATCAGGGGTTTGAGAACCCGATATATTAAAGTATTCCTTAACGGTACCGCCCTTCACCGGAGGCCGGCCACCTACTGCAAATCCGGCGCGCCCTCCTTTTACCGTGCTTTCATTGATATAGATACGCGCGCTATCGGGCGTAATTCTTAAATAATCGTTGCTCATACCCTTGACGGGCGCTCGTCCGCCAACGGCAAATCCCCCCCTGCCCCCTTTTAACTGCGTTGGATCATTAATATAGATCATTACGCTATCGGGAGTTACCCGCATGATATCATCGATCACAAAATTACCTTTTACCGGACGTCGGCCTCCCACAGCAAAACCGGCCCTGCCTCCTTTCACTCCCTCATCAACATAAACCACAGCTCCGTTTTCATATACTGCAAAAACAGGGCGACCCAGTTTATCCTTCACTACAAACAGGGCGCTGTCGGGCGATAAATCACTCGCAGCCATGACTTCCAGCTTGTCGCTTTTACCTGTTTTCTCAGAAAACAATGCATAGGGTACGCTTAATAGCTGGGTTGTACCCATGCTTTGGTAATTGGCGCCACCGCTTGCATCGACTTCAACTTTCAGAAAATAAGGACCCGATGACCAGTTAATACTGGAAAAATTACCTGAAACAGGCGTTCCCATACCAATCACAACATTAACCAGACCCTGGCTGTTTGTTCCGGAAGAATGGGTTTCCTGGTAAACGGCAGTTCCGCCAATACTGTCCTTCAATATGCTGAACCTGAGACTGACCTGTTGATTTGTTACCGGCCTGGCATCCTGCCATATGATGGCCTGGTAGGCAAATGCGTTTGGAGTCTGGGCATACAGTGAACCTGGCAACCATGACCACAGTATGATCCCTAATATCAGCAGAACTAACTTTAAACAGATAACTAAACGAGAGATCTGCACAATAAAGGAAGAAAGAAACGAACAGAAACAATGCCCTTGCCTAAGGAAGAGCCTGGATAGATTTTTCATTTTCAACGGGTTAAATTTTACTCACCAGAAAGTTAATAAAAAATAAACCCCGATGTCCGGAGAAAGGGACTTTTTTTCCTGCCCCCGGCATAATAACCCGTTGTAATCCTTCTCTTAAGCCGAAACGATCACAGCCGTTCCATAGCAAAGAACTTCAGTAACCCCGGTCATGATTTCCGTTGACTCATAACGGATACCTATCACGGCATTTGCACCCAGCGACTCGGCATGTTCGATCATCAGGGTGAATGAATCTCTGCGTGTTCTCTCGCACAGGTCGGACATGATGCTGATATTGCCCCCGAACAGGGTTTGAATCCCTGCCCCAATGTTACCGAATACAGATCTCGAACGCACAATGATTCCCCTTACCACGCCAAGGTTCTTTACTACGGTGCAGCCCTGTATTTCAAATGCTGTGGTTGTTTTTGCAAGTTCCATAATAATTGTTTTTATGAGTTAAACTGGTGAAAACCATCCTGAAAAACATCCCTCAAGATACACATATTTTCAGAGGCATTTCTACATCGGACAGGAAGTATTTTTCATCTTTCCGGTCGTACGTTTCCGTACACCATAGTTCATTTTACGAACAAATTTCCGTAGAATTAACATAAACTTAATATTCTTATATAATTGATTTTGAATTTTTTATAAATTTTGGCACAAATAGTGATATTTTTTTAAACCGAAACTCGTTTACCTTTGCAGTATGAAAACAACAAACAGAACACGGAATGGAATCGCGAGAGGAATTAAGATTATTTTTCTTGCGATATTGCTGCAGAGCTTTGTGCTGGGCATTTCAATCTTTCTGAGGGCAAATGACCTTTACCCCTCTAATATCGATAACGATGCCAGCGCTGCTCAGACAACCCCTATGAACACAGTGAACCACACGGATGAAGCAACTCAGATACACTATACTCCTGTTGACTCACAGGATGACTCAGGCATGGACGAAACAGCCGAATGATAATTGTTTTGGATTGAAAGTTTACGTGCCAGGGAAAGATTGTATTTAACATGATATTCTGCATCCATTAAATGTTGTCCTTTCAAATTGGTTAAAGGCTTCTGATATTCAGGGGCCTTTTTCTTTTCGCGTCATTCTCATCCTCATTTTCACTTACCTGTAAAAAATAAGCGGTTTGTATTCTTGAGACTTTAACTTCACATTTTCGGATTATAATTTACGACCTGAAGGGATCATAGACCCTGAAAATGGACAGCGATGCCGACGGAGATACCATTGACGAAGGAGAAACCAGTATCCTCACTCGTGGCTAAGGCGGGTTTTCATTCTTTAAACATTATATTTCAGTCTGAGAAAATCTCATTGGGTGGCAGGCCCTGCGCAACATATTCTGCGTTCCTTTTAGGAGACATATGTTCTGCAGTGGCTCGATAAACATGCATTCAGGCGCGCATTAGCAATCCGCATGCGGCCTGTGTTGAATAAAATTTAAAAGTCCACGACACCAGGATAAATCAAACCGTATATTGTGTTCAGTGATTTTCTCGTTATCTTTCAGGTTGTATTTCATCATTCAAATTGCCACAGGAATGGTACAAGTATCAGTTTATCAATTCTGAACGAAATGAAAAGGTATTTTTCTTCCCTTCTGAGCCTGCTTATTCTTATGGCTCTGTGTGCAGGCAGTTTTGCACAATCGCTGCCGGTATCCTTTTTCAAGGAAAGACGCGATGCCCTGCGTTCCCTGATGCCCGAAAATTCGGTTTTCGTGGTTTTTGCTTATCCCGAACGCACCTACTCAGGCGATACCGATTATCCTTACCATGCCAATCCCGATCTGTACTATTTCTCGGGTTACACCGATCCCAATGCAGTATTTCTTATTTTCAAGGAACCACAAACGTTCAAAGGCCTGGATAAGCCGGTAAGTGAACTTTTGTTTGCCCAGCCATCTAATCCAAATCAGGAAAGATGGACCGGAAAGAAAATGAATGCCCGCCAGGCCATGGAAGGACTTGGTATAGAGGCGGCCCTCGATGCCGGTAAATTCAAGTTTTTTCCTATTGATTTTTCAAAATACAAAGTCATTATTCTTGATCTTCTGCCTGAGGATGTACGTATCGATATATCCAATCCGAATGACCTTTTCCACCTGATCGCACAATTCAGGGAAAAGACCGGCATACCGAAGAACCCCACCCGCATATCACTGATGATCAACAATATAGTAGTAAGCCGTAACAGCCCGGCCCAAAAGATACTCATTGACAGCCTGCTGCATGAGCATTTCAATTTTCTCCTGTTCGACAGGCTTACCAGCGAGCTCCGACAAGTTAAGACTGAAGATGAATTACAGGTTCTCAGGAAAGCCATCGATATAACCTGTCGCGGGCAGGTTGAGGCCATGAAGGCCATCGATCCAGATATGAGCGAACGGGAGATCCAGGGGATCCAGGAATTCATGTATAAAAAGGGTGGGGCTGAAAACGTTGGTTTTCCAAGTATTGTTGCTTCAGGTAACAATTCGTGTGTTCTCCATTACATGGAAAACAGCGCCGAACATGTGGGTAGTAGCATGATCGTGATGGATGTAGGAGCTGAATACCATGGCTACAGCGGGGATGTAACCCGTTCTGTACCTGGTAATGGCAAATTTTCGCCTGAACAACTGGCCATCTATAACCTCGTACTGGCAGCCCACGATTCGGCTCTTCACCAGGTTAAGGCCGGTTTCCCTTACGATCAGTTGGATGATATCGGCTTGTATGTGATTGGAACGGGTCTCATCAAGCTGGGAATCATTAAGAACCTGTGGGAGGTGCAAACCTATTATCCCCATGGAATATCGCATCCCATTGGGCTCGATGTGCACGACAAATACCTTATGGGTACGCGACTGATGAAAAATATGGTGATTACCCTGGAGCCCGGAATCTATATACCCGAGGGAAGTAAATGTGATAAAAAATGGTGGGGTATTGGAATACGTATCGAAGACGATGTGCTGGTACTGGACAATCACGGAGAGGTTTTATCAGGTTCAGCCCCCATTCGGCCGAAAGAGATAGAAAAGCTGATGAAGATGAAAAGTCCCCTGAACCAGGTCAAATAAAATCAATAGCCCTCTATATAATGCAAAAAATCATCGGTTCGGCAACACCAGTGATTGCCTTGAGAAATCATGGGAGAAACCTTCGGCTTTGATTTCAATATCACTGCTCATTGGGATAATCTGAACATAGAAAAACAGGGGTACCTTCCGCCGGTCGACCCTATCCTTATATGGCGCTTTGTTCCCCGTATAAAGTGGCTGTGCCAGTCCGCCGCCGCCACCACATACCAGAAAATGTTTCCCTCTGTTGTCTGCAAAATATTCCAGGTTATGGGAATGCCCGCTGATGAAAAGCTTCGCCTTGGGTGAAGTTTCAAAGCGAGGTACGAAAGCCTGCATTACCTCGGCTGATGAACCCACAATTTTGCTGTTGCTGAAAGGCGCCTGATGGGTGCATACCAGTATGGTTTTCACTGCAGGATCGGCATCAAGGGAATCCATCACAGCCAGGTACCAGTCATACTCCTGTTTCCGATGCTTCAGTTCCATCCGCCTGAAGTTTGAATTCAGCATGACTACCGCGAAAGAATCGGTCTTTACTCGGTATCCATATATGGACTGTCCGGGGAATCTGAGCCTGAAATTAGCCAGGCCTTTTGAATCCTTCCCCATGTATTCGTGGTTCCCGGGTATCGCATATATACGCGTGCCCTCAGATTTCATCTTTCCCAGGAATTTGTCAACGGCCTTCCATTTCTTTTTGGATGATCCCTTCGCTACCATATCGCCGAGAATAAAAAGACTCGCTGGATTTTCCCGTTCCAGGTGCGCAAAGACACTGTCCCTGCCTTCCTTGTTTTTATAAGCCTTCAGAAAAATCTTTTCCCCGAAACGAGGCTGTTGGCAATCGCTTAGGAAAAATAATCCATTCGGTTGGGCCTGCATGGACCCTGAGATCATTCCCGGTACCAGCACGGCAATCAGTATGACAATGATACGACAATGCAAATTCATCACGCAATGACATAAGATGACCTGCCTGTAACCACTATTTTCATACGAGGTAATAAAATGATTATGCTGATTACACACAAATAACGGGAAAGTGTTGCCAGGTAGTGTACACGAGAAGACCCCGATTGTAATAATATCCTATCCAGGCATAAGCAAAGGTATAATTCCCCTGTCCCTGGTAAATAGGTAAAACTGAATTCTCAGGGCATCCGGTAAATAAAGGCATTCACATTCATGCCTGCTCCCACCGAAGTAAACACAACGAAATCACCCTCATTGAGCTGCTGGTTTTCCATTCCGCCCTTCATAATGAGATCATAAAGGATGGGAACAGTAGCTACGGAGTTGTTTCCGAATTTTGATATGGTCATGGGCATGATGCCTTCGGGCATGTCTTTTATTCCATACAGCCTGAATAGCCTGCTCAGGATGGCATCGTCCATCTTTGCATTGGCCTGGTGAATGAGTACTTTTTTGATATCGGAAATATCGAGCCCCGCCTTATCTATGCAAGCCTTTACCGTTCCGGGAACTGTATTGAGTGCATATTCGTAAAGCTTACGGCCATTCATTTTCACGAAAATCGTATTGTCGTGGTAGTTGGGGTTATAGGATTTTTCCATCCTGAGGAGGAAGGCATAATCCACGGCATCGGTGCGGGTGAGATGTGAAATGACCCCAACCGGTTCCTCGCTGGTGGCAGCTTCCAGGATCACTGCCCCGGCGCCGTCGGAGTATATCATGCTGTCGATGTCGTGGGGATCGGCAATACGTGAAAGAATTTCTGCCCCGATGACCAGGATACGCTTGGCGTCGCCCGATTTAAGGTAATAATCGGCCTGGATTACTCCCTGCACCCAGCCCGGGCATCCAAAAGGCAGATCATAGGCCACGGTAAAGGGATTTTCAATTCCCAGCTTTAATTTAACACGTGAAGCAAGAGAAGGCACGGTATCGCACTTCAGGTTATCGGCCCGTACATCTCCAAAGTTGTGGGCAACGATAATGTAATCGAGGGTTTCAGGGTCAATCTGTGCATCATGAACAGCCTTTTGGGCGGCAAAATAAGCCAGGTCGGAGGCCAGGTACTGATCATCGGCATATCGTCGTTCTTCAATTTCGGTGATCTCCTGGAACTTCCTGACTATCTCTTCATTGGTTTTTGGAATAAGTTCGCCCGCAGTGTTATAAAAAACATGATCATGGAACTTCTTATTTTCAACAATTTTGGGTGGAATGTAACTTCCTGATCCTGTTATGATTGAGTAAATAGAACCCTTCATTATCCACTTCTTTTTTGGAAGGGTAAAACTATTACAATAATTTATTAAATGATTGGATTTAGTGAAAAAATGAAGGGAAATTCTGTGTTAACCATCTGAATTGAAGGAATGGTGGAGGCACGCTGAAAAAGAAAAGGGATTTTGCGGAACAAATACATGCTTTCCCAGAATCCCTTATTCCTGAAACGTAAGAGTGACACATTCCGGCTGTTGCCGGTCATATCGTAACGAACAGCCTTGCTGTCAGCAGTAGTATTACCCTTTCTTGGCTTTCTTTTCTTTCTTCTCGGCGCGCTTTTCCTTTAAAGTCTTGGTCGGCGCTTTCTTCTCCTGTTTCTGTGATTTCGCTTTTTCGTGTGACATAGCTAAGAATATTTAGTTATACACATTCCCTGGA
>JAKAMP010000107.1 GCA_021812865.1 Bacteroidota bacterium
CATCATGTTAATGAAAAAAACTGGTGTACGAAAAGGAACAATCCGGGGGTCGCTGGTTAATATTCTCTTCAATTAGCCCCTGTTCCTGCCAACGGGAAATCCAATCACCCTGTCCGACAAAACTGACGGTGAACAGAACCCCGGATGTAGTATGTTTACTTCATCAATACACAAATTCAGAAATCTGTTGAGCGGGTGGCATCCCCAGGTAATAGTTTTAGGTTCATAAACAGCCTTATGGTCAATACAGCGTTCTTTCCACCAACCTAATATGCCACCCCTCTAACAGATTTTTTTCTTCACGGAAGACAGCCGTCCTATCATATCGTTTACGGGCATACCGCCTGTGACCTCTATGTAAAATATCCCCTACGTTTTCAATTACGAATCACACTTACCCTCCGGCAAATGTTGTTTCCTGTTCGCAGGATCGAATTGTTTCCCTGCTCTTTTTTCCGGGGAAAGGATCATTATATAATAGACGAAGACAAAGTCCTAAATGAGAATTTTTGATAGCTGAAATGTTCCCGTGCCTGATCTTTTATGCATGCGTGGGTAATGCTTTTGTCATACTAAATCGTTCTGGCGTGGATTCTGGCTGGTACTGACTACATGTACGGTAAAGAACTGGGATTGAACGAAAACGAACATTATCTTTAAAAAATCACATTGGGAAATTGTCATAAATAGCACAAAATGAATGTAATATATGGAATGGCATAGAAACTGAGCGATTGCTTAATCAGGTCAGGAGCTGTTTATGGAATACCTAAGCTGATTATCGAAACCGCGCTATGAAAAGGGCATTCTTGCATGGTTTTTCAAAATGGAACAGGTCAACAGGAAGTTTGTTGGTGCTGTTTTTCATTGTTCTGATGCCTGCCGATATTCTTGCTACCTATAACACAGTTACCATCAACAGGACATCATGTCTGGAAGCCAGTCTTGACGGAGAACAGACTGAAGCCAGGACGTTGCTTGAGCAGGCACGAAAAATTCTGTACCAGAATCCGGGAGAAGCGAAGAATTATGCACTGAAGGGTATTTCTGTTGCCGGGCAATCGGGCGATGAGCGATCCCTTGCCTCCCTGATCAATATTCTGGGTATTGTTTATGATCTGCAGGCCAGGGTTGATTCTGCTGAAGCCTGTTACAACCAGGCATTTGAATTGTACAGGCGGAATAAGGATTATTGCGGGATGGTTAAGGTACTGAATAACCTGGGTATCATCATGCATAAAAAGGGCATGTATGACAAAGCCCTGGAAAAGTACGATGCTTCCATCGAATTGTTACAGAAGGAAAAGTGCGAAGGCAGTGTGGCGGATGCTTACATAAATATTGGATTGATTTACAAGGAAATATCTGAATACCATAAATCTCTTGCCTATTTTCTGAAAGCACAGGAAATTTATGAGAAGGACAAAAATGAGGAAGGGCTGGTTTACACAGATATCAATCTTGGAACCATTTATATAATTCTGAAGGATACAGTCAAAAGTCTTTCCTGTTTCCAGAATGCCCTATCAACCGCCAGCCGCCTGAAGGATAGTGTGAACATCACTACCTGTCTGAATAACATTGCAGGCATTTATTCCGAGCAACGGAATTTTGCCAGGGCGCTGGAATATAATTTTCGTTCATTGGGCATTACCGAGAATGAAGGGGACGCCTATGGCAATGCTTTTACCTGTTTCAACATTGGCGATACCTATTTCAAAATGAACAAGCTTGAAAGCGCCAGGAAATATATGGGCAGGGCAATGGCAATATTTTTGAAAGCGGGTGACAAATACAATATCGCAAAGACCAGTCAGAGCCTTGGGCAATTGATGCTGAAGCAAGGCAATTATGCCAATGCCCGCGTCATGGTCGAGGAAGCGCTGAAAATAGGAACCATACTCAATTCCAAGGAAATTCTCCGGGATTGTTACTTCACCCTGGCCACTCTCGATTCCCTTTCGGGAAACTATGCAGGGGCGCTGAATGCTTTCATGAAATACACAGCTTATAAGGACAGTATATTCAATCTCCAGAAAAGCCAGCAGATCGCCGAAATCAATGTACGATACGAGACAGAAAGCAACCAGAAACAACTGGAATTGCTCAAGAAGGAAAACGAGATCAGCAAAATGAGCCTGGCCAGCAAGTCCATGGTGATTTATCTCCTGCTTGGAGGGCTTGCCCTAATCATCGCCATTTCGGTGCTGATCAACATGTACATGAAACTGCGGTCTAAGAAAAAAATCACAGAGCTGACTCTAAGGAACCTCAGGCAGCAGATGAACCCGCATTTTATTTTCAATATGATGAATTCTGTGGTTTACAGTTTGCAGAACAACGAAAAGGAGCGGTCCTTCAAGTACCTGCATATGCTTTCGAAACTGATGCGCAGGACATTGGAGAACTCTCAGTATAACGAAATCACCCTGAGAGAGGAACTGGAAACCCTGATGCTTTATATTGATCTTGAAGCGTTGCGACTGAAAGATAAATTCTCTTATGAGATCAGGGTTTCCGAGGAACTGGACCAGGATATGTGCACCATTCCTACCCTGCTGCTTCAGCCTTTCGTGGAAAATTCCATCTGGCATGGATTATTGGGAAAGGAGAACGGGGGCCTGGTCAGGATCGATGTATCCCGTGAGGGCAGGTATGTTCATTGCCGGATTGAGGACAATGGCATTGGAAGGGAAGCGGCGGCGCGGAGGAGAAGAAACGGATCGGGCCATCACCAGTCGAAGGGCATTGCCATAACCGGCAACAGGCTAAGGCTTATAAATACGGTGATTGAAAAGGATCTGACCATTCATTACACCGACCTGGTGAATGACGACCATTCGCCGGCAGGCACCAGCGTTGAAATCTATTTTCCCTATCACTCCAACTAATACTTACCCCTATGATCGAAGCAATTATCATTGACGATGAACTCGATGCCATCAACTACCTGCAGTCCATTTTGCGCGAATTCTGTCCTTTGGTGGAGGTGGTGGGCACCGCAAATACGGTTTACAATGGATTCATCGAGATCAAACTGAAGGAGCCAGACCTGGTATTCCTTGATGTTGAGCTGCCCGACGGGGATGGCTTTGAACTGCTGAAAAAGTTTGATGACAGGAAATTCAGGGTGATATTCTGTACTGCTCATAACGAGCATGCCATCAGGGCATTTAAATTCAGCGCCATGGACTACCTGCTGAAGCCTGTGGATATCATCGAGCTCAGAGACGCCATTGAAAAAATCGAAAACAGCACGAATCAGGAGATGCGCCACAATGATCATGTGCTCATGGACAATTATTACCATGCATCGCCTACCAAGATTGCTGTGGCTGTGAACAACGGGTTTGAATACATTTCGCTTGACGAGATCATCCGGCTGGAAGCCGATCGCAGTTACTGCAACGTGTTTCTGAAAAATGGCAAAAAGATGCTGGTGTCAAGATGCCTGAATGAATTTTACAAGCTCCTGAAAGGACACAATTTCTTCAGGGTGCATAATTCACACATGATCAACCTTCAGCATGTAATGAAATTTGTACGCACCGACGGTGGATTTGTCAAACTCAGCGATGGTTCATCTGTGCCCTTGTCCCGCAATAAAAAAGAAGAATTCCTCAGCGTAATGAAGGAATTCGCCATTGCCTCATGATGAACGGAAAGATGTCGGAACCGGATGAGGTAGGATATCCTTAACCGATTTTGGTAATCCATTCTTTAACTTCTTCCTGGCTGGGATTCTTGAGTTCCATCTTATTTTTTTTGTTGAAACCGCAAAGATCCTGATGCAGCTTGTTGGGATTCAGTTCCTTCAGCATGCTTACCTGAAGGAATCCCATTTTTTGAAGCACGGGTATCCATGCTTCCTGGATGCCCAGGGCTGTGTACGTGGCAGGCTCATCGGTCACAGCTTTCTTTTCGGGCCTCATCTGGGGGAAGAACAATACATCTTGGATGCTGCCCTGATTGGTCATGATCATCGAGAGCCTGTCAATGCCTATGCCAAGTCCTGCTGTGGGCGGCATACCGTACTCCAGCGCACGGAGAAAATCCTCGTCAAGAACCATGGCTTCTTCATCACCCCGTTTCCCGAGGATCAGCTGTTGTTCAAAACGCTCACGCTGGTCAATAGGGTCGTTCAGCTCGGAGAAAGCATTGCAGAGTTCCTTGCCGTTACAGATGGCCTCAAAACGTTCAACCAACCCTTCTTTGCTGCGATGCTTCTTTGCTAACGGCGACATTTCGATGGGATAATCCATGATGAAGGTTGGCTGTACCAGGTTAGGTTCGCATTTTTCACCGAAAATCTGGTCAATGATTTTGCCTTTGCCCATGGTCGGGTCAACCGGAACGCCTAGTTTATTTGCTGTTTCTATGAGCCGGGCTTCATCCATATTCGAAATATCGATGCGGGTATATTCCCTTATGGCTTCGTACATGGTGTACCTTTTCCAGGGACGTTTAAAATCGATGATCCTGTCGCCCACTTTCACCTGCGTGGTTCCATGCAGATCCAGCGCCACTTTCTCGATCATCTCTTCCACCAGGTTCATCATCCACGCATAGTCGCGGTAAGCAACATACAATTCCACCTGGGTAAATTCCGGATTATGAAACCGGTCCATACCTTCATTGCGGAAGTCCTTGGAAAATTCATAAACGCCATCATACCCGCCTACAATGAGCCGTTTCAGGTAGAGCTCGTTGGCGATGCGTAGGTAGAGGGTCTGATCGAGGGTATTATGGTGCGTTTTAAACGGACGGGCCGCAGCTCCTCCATAGAGTGGCTGAAGCACAGGCGTTTCCACTTCAAGATAGCCTCGTTGGTTCAGGAATTCGCGCATGGAATTCACCAGGTGTGTACGTTTCACGAATACGTCCCTAACTTGGGGATTCACAACGAGGTCTACATAACGCTGGCGATACCTCATTTCCGGGTCAGTGAATGCATCATATACCTTGCCGTCTTTCTCTTTGACAATGGGCAGAGGTTTGAGTGATTTGCTGAGCAGGGTAAATTCTTTCACATGGACAGTCACTTCGCCCATTTGGGTAGTGAATACAAACCCCTTCACTCCAATGATATCGCCTATATCGAGCAGTTTCTTGAATACAGTGTTATAAAGGGTAGCGTTTTCGTCGGTTGATATATCCTCTCGCCTTACATACAGCTGAATTCTTCCGGTTGCATCCTGTAATTCGACAAACGATGCGCTGCCCATAATTCTCCGGCTCATGATACGCCCGGCAATGCTTACATCCTGAAAATTCTTCCGATCAGGAGAGAATTCTGCAAGGATACCCTGGATCGATGCATTTTCCCTGTATTCATCAGCGGGATAAGGATTGATTCCCAGTTTCTTGAGTTCTTCACGTGAATTCCTTCTGATCTGTTCCTGTTCGTTCAATTCAATATTTGGCATAAAAGTCAGTTTTACCTTTTAAATAATGGAATGAACCTAAAAAAATAGCACTTTGCAAATATATAACTAATTGACTACATCGCTAAACGGGAACGCAATTCTGTCAGCTATGAAGTCACCTCCGGCCGGCAAGGCCGTAATCTGAGTCATTGATATTCAGCAATGGAGAGAAGCTTTTCGGGGAAGCGGATTCAGGGAAGGCAGGGGCAATTCTTCCTAGACAATGAAATACAGGGCATGAAAAAACCGGGAGAAGTTCTCCCGGCCGTCGGTGTTGGTTCAGGGGATTTTACTAAATATTAATTCCGAAAAAATTCATAACCGTAATGAAATTATTCTCGCATAGTTCCATTACATATTTCCCGTTTTTGAAAACATAATACACGTTACCCGAACACACGGAGGGTTTCTCCTTGCTGGGATGTTCAAAATACAAATCAGATCGATCGTACCTGTATAACTTCATGTCGTCCCTTGTGCTAATCAGTTGCATAAAGTATACCTGGCTGGTGGGTTTGTTGTTCCTATATATGGGTACTTTTTCATAGGTGCAACTGTTTTTTTGGAAGGCATTGATGTCATGCATATTAAGCTTGACTACGCTCCCGTCGTGGAGAATGCATCTGGCGTGCATCATAGAGAAGGTAACTTTGGTACAGTAATAAATGGTTTTACCGGTAACTACCACATCATTGTCATACAACCCCCTGGCAGAAATACTTAGCGCTGCAAGGAATATCAATGTTAATAGAAAGAACTTTTTCATAATTTCTGAATTTAAAGGTTCATTTTGTTCCTTATTGGTACAGGTCCTTTTTACGCCTTTTAAAGTGATGGTTCCTGCAATAATCTATAATCAAAGGTATATCAGGAATCAGGCTGCCACAAATGCTATTTGGCGGGTATCTTCCGTGGGGGTATCATCCGTCACTTCCCCTTTCCGGTTGAAAGGTACGGGGCTCAAATGTTAAAATCGTCCGGTTTCGTTCACTAATGTATAACTATGATAGTCAATAAGATAGTATATTGGAAAATGACCGGCATCCGGCTCTGGTAGTTATGCTGCTGCAGAGCAATTTCCCTCAGTAAGGTTAGCTAAGGCATGACAATATGAACGGGATCAATGCAGCATTTTGCCAACAATTCAGAAGGAAGCGTCCAGATTGTCCATATGGGCATTAAGTAATCGGGGAATTATCTATCTTTGAACATTCAAACCATAAAAAATTCAATGCGAAAGACAACCGGTCTTTTCTGGGGCATAGTGCTGATCCTTCTTGGAATGGGGATTATTCTCAGGATCACTTTCAATATTGATATTCCGGTATTCAAAATTCTTGTCGCACTGTTTCTGGTCTATCTGGGGCTAAGGATTATCAGGGGCGGAAGCGGCATGAGTCATTCCTCGCACAGGAAGGAAGATGTGGTTTTCACGGAGAATGTATATAAAGATGCAGGAGATGAGGATAAGGAATACAATGTTATCTTCGGCAAAGGGATATACGACCTGCGGAATGTTAACCTGAACCGCAAAGTTAACGTTGAAATCAATGCTCTGTTTGGCGGTGCAGAAATCAGGCTTAGGAAGGACATGCCTTACAGGATCAAAGTTGAATCGGTTTTCGGAGGGGCCAACCTGCCGGATGGGAATACAACCGTTATGGGAACAAGTAGGTATCAAAGTGAAAATTATCATCCCGACCATCCGTATCTCTACATAAAAGTCAGTGTGGTGTTTGGCGGATTGGAAGTCTTCACCTATTGACGATTTTTCTATTACCGCTAAACCCGAAACAAGTCCTGCCGGTTGTATAGTATTCCGTAAGATTGACAAAATTTGAAACAGCATACAATTTATTGCGGCTATTCCAGTTCAATAATCATTTAATATGCCCATATGGAGAAAGTTGCTTTGTTCCCGGGATCATTCGATCCGTTGACGGTAGGACATGAATCCATCATCCGGCGTTCGTTTGATTTATTCGATAAGATCATCATTGCCATCGGCCAGAATATAAACAAAAAGGGTTTCTATCCGTTGGAACAACGGATTGAATGGATTAGCATGGTTTTTGAGCATGATCCTAAAATTGAGGTGACTCATTATGATGGACTAACCATTGACTTCTGCCGGAAAATTGGGGCAAGGTTCATTCTCCGAGGGCTGCGTACCACGGCCGATTTTGAATATGAATGGTCCATTGCCCAGCTCAACAAGGCCATGTATCCCGAGCTTGAAACGGTTTTCCTGCTTACCCTGCCCGAATTCATCCATGTGAATTCATCCATTGTTCGCGATATCATCAGGCACGGCGGAGATGTCAGTAAATTTTTACCCGGGGGAGTGGACCTCACAAAGCTGAATACCAAATGAAACCTTCCAGACGTTATTTCAGCCTGATCCTGATTGTTTTTTCCCCTTTTCTGAATGCAGGCGTCGTCACCTTACATGGCACGGCTATTGATTATGCCAGGAGAAATATTATTTTCTTCACTTACAGCGATTTAATTACCAATGCAGAAGATACGCTGGCAGAGGCAACGGTATCACCCGATGGTCATTTTTCCTGCACATTCGATACAAAGGAGACGCTGCAGGTTTTTTCC
>JAKAMP010000108.1 GCA_021812865.1 Bacteroidota bacterium
AGCCCTTCAGGGGCAAATGAAAATACTCCTTTGGTGAGGTAATGGATCACGATGGAGATTCCATACACTCCTCCCGGAACAATCCTGTTGGGCGTGATGAATAATACAAAACCCGCAGCCAGGATAAAGGTGCCGGCAAGAATAAGAGAGTAATTCACGAACCATTCTCGTGAAAACAGTTTTTCCTTCTTTAGATAGGCCATATCGGTAAGGTTTTCGCGGGCAAAAATATACAAACTTTCTCATCCGCGGAAATACAGGTTGAGGATAGGATGGTTCTTGGTCTGTTTTATGTTTTTTTTCGATAAATCCCTATCAGAAGAAAGCATAGAATCCTGATAAATTAACCCTTCGATTCGGCATTTCCCAAGGCTTTAAACAGATAAGATCAATTGATCATAAAATCCGAACCATTAGAAATTTTGCCAACAGCTAAATACCAACCGCGAATTGCTGTTTGTAATGCCCTTTCAGATTCTGATTTTTAAGCGATGTATATATGAATTTCAGGTTCCTTTGCAAGTTTGATTTACAGAAAGGTTTCTGGTATACTATGGCACTCGTTTTAGTAAGGATTGAGCCTAAAAGAGTACAGTTATTCAACACACTGGTGTGTATGCAGACGTCGTCCTGAGGATGCTGCTTATTCTGCCGGGAAAGCTTCCTTTTCTATAGTGTAATCCTTTTTATAATGGATCAGCACCTCGGATTTGTTTTCCATTCCTCCGTAACCTTCAGGAAGGAAATGATATGTTCCGTTCAATAGGTTAACCGGGCCAGCAGGCATACAGCTCACCATATGGACCTGGTATTTCACCAAGAACGGCATGAAATAACTTATGATATCATACCCTTGCATGCCGTAATTGTTTCCCGCGCTGCTTACCCGGTATGGGTAATAGCCGGTTACCTTCATGAATTCACGGATATAGGCTTTTACGCGCGTATCGCTGAAGTTTGGTTCAAAAGGAATGAAATAGCGTACTTCAAGCTGATGCAAGTGTTCTACACTGATGCTGCTGAATTTCGACACTTCATTCAGAGCAATAGGGGTAATGGTATGATTGATGGCCAGAAGGTTCAGGCTTCTCAGAACATCGCCGGTTAAGGCTTCTGTGCGGGTAAGTACGATTGCCACATTGTTGATACTATCCCTCATCGCTTTCTGGATAAGTGCGATGTTATTGTCAGAATAACGGATCATGTGCAGGAGCCCGGAATCAGGATGGTAGGTATCCTTGATTTTCCTTTCCAGGTAATTGGCAGCCTGCATATTAGAAGAATCGGCTGGTTGCACTATCACCATATTTGCACCCCTGTATGCGCCCGGCCAACGGAAAATATACCCTATTTCAACCGAGTCGCTAGGCTCAATGGCAACCATGTTGGGATTATCTCCAATCAATTGTTCTTCCTGTCCGGAAGGAAGGATGAGGGGGATTCCCGAAGCTTTCGAATATCCTGATACCTGAGTCATTCTTACGCTGTCACCGGCTGCTATCATCACCATGGGATTGAATCGCTGAATTTCTTTCAAGATCGAGCTGAACCTGGAAGGCTCGGCTCCTGCATCATATACGGCCAGGACAATGGAAAGTCCTTCTTTTTGGTATTTTTCTATAGCCAATAGGCTCCCTTCATAGAATTCTATCCAGTCTGAGCACTTCCTGGCAGCGGGAGTATTTCCGACTTCCTGTTGCCGCACAATATCGTCGCCTTCCTGTTGCTGAACTGTGTCCAGTTGGGTTTCCAAGTCAAGCAGATCGATCCCGAACGGCAGGATCATGGCAATTCTGATGGGATCGGAAAAAGGCACCGACTGTATCGAATCACAGTTGCAGGTTCTGCGCAGAGGAAGAACAGGGGCTGGCATCACCGATGTGCTGCCGGTATCTCTTCTGACCTGTTCAGGCTGAGTTCCTTCTGCAACGGTAATGAAGGAGGTCGATGGCGGACTTTCCTTGAAGTCCTTGTTTGGTATACGTATGATATCGCCTGCTTTCAGCCCTTTCCATTCTCCATCAACCAGGTTGGCCTGCCTAATCTCATCCATGGAAACTTTGTATATTCTGGCCAGGGAGAAAAGGGTCTGTTTGGGTTCAACCTTGTGCATGATGAATTTCCCTTCGGGTTCATTGCTTCCCGTTAAACTGGCATTAGCCGGCTTCGCTCCGGGAATCTTCAATACCTGGTTAACCTCAATGGTATCGCTTTGCAACTCAGGATTGACCTGGTATAGATCCTTCACCGTTACATGGTACTGCCTTGCGATGGAGAAAAGCGTTTCTCCCGGTTTCACGATATGAATACCGGCAGTATCCTTGATAATTACCTGAACAGGTTGTATAACCGTTTTGGGTGTATAGGCATCGGGAATTTTCAACACCTGGCCTTCGTGCACGCCTGCAAGCGCCTCGGGATTTTCGCCCGTAATCACATCAGGTGTTACATTGTAAAGCTGGCTGATCGTACTTACGGTTTCATTCTGCTTCACAATGTGGATATAATAGGCCTTCCCCTCGATCATGACCTTGTTCTTCGATTTTCCCTGCTGATCGGTCTGCGCCAAAATAACTGCCGGCAGCATGAGAAGAAAGAGTAATGCAATGACGGTATTGAATTTGAATGGTATACTGTGCATGGTTATCGGTTAATCAGAGAATCATACGGTTACATAGAAGCAGGCGGTATTAAACGAGGTTTTTGAGAAATCCGTTGATATTATTCTCAATCCGGCTCATTACATTGGATGCATCCCCTTTCACAAAACGCTCGCCGGTGATGTGTTCGTATAGTTCAATGTACCGGTCGGACACTTCTTTTACAAATGCATCAGGCATTTCGGGTACCACCTGGCCTTCCTTGCCCTGGAAGTTTCTTTCGATGAGCCATTGCCTTACGAATTCCTTTGATAGCTGCCTTTGTTCTTCACCCTTTTTGAACCTTTCTTCATAGCCTTCCGAATAAAAATACCTGGAAGAGTCGGGGGTATGGATCTCGTCAATCAGGAAAATCTTTCCATCTTTCTTCCCGAATTCATATTTCGTATCCACCAGGATCAGTCCTTTTTCTGAAGCCATCCTGGTCCCTCTTTCAAACAGGGCTTGCGTATATTTTTCGAGCAGGTTGTAATCTTCTGCAGAAACCAGTCCGGAGGAGATGATCTCATCCCTGGAAACATCCAGGTCGTGTCCTTCGGAAGCCTTTGTGGTTGGCGTAATGATGGGGTGGGGTAGTTTCTGGTGTTCCTTCATGTTTTCGGGAAGGGGAACGCCACAAAGCGAACGCTTGCCCGATTTGTATTCACGCCAGGCATGACCGGTAAGGTAGGCGCGGATTACCATTTCTACCTTGAATGGCTCGGCGAAGTGTCCAACCGTTACCATTGGGTCGGGACTGGCAATTTTCCAGTTGGGAACAATATCGGCAGTGGCATTGAGAAATTTGGATGCAATCTGGTTCAAAACCTGCCCCTTAAAAGGAATACCACGCGGAAGCACCACGTCGAATGCCGAGATGCGGTCGCTTACCACCATGACCATATACTTGTTGTTGATGTTATATACATCTCTAACCTTTCCTATGTATTTCCCTTTCTGACCGGGAAAGCTGAAGTTGGTCTTCTGAATGGCTTGTTCCATATAAGTTGTTTATTTAATGTTCGGAGCTTGTTTGTTATATGCTTCAACGATGAATTTCACGAGTTTGTGCCGGATGATGTCTCTTCCGTCAAATTCAATCATACCTATTCCTTCAATGCCTTCAAGAATGGAAAGCACTTTAACCAGCCCGCTATCGGCCTTGTTGGGCAAATCTACCTGGGTAATGTCACCGGTGACGATGAATTTGGCTTCCTTGCCCATCCTGGTGAGAAACATCTTGAGCTGACTGGCTGTACAATTCTGGCCTTCGTCCAGGATTACGAAAGCATGATCGAGGGTACGCCCGCGCATGTATGCAATTGGGGCAATCTGAATGGTGCCTTCTTCAATGAGCCCGCTCAGTTTCTTGTATGGAATCATGTCATGGAGCGCATCATACAGGGGCTGCAGGTAGGGATCGAGCTTGTCCTTCATGTCGCCGGGCAGGAATCCGAGTCTTTCACCCGCTTCCACTGCCGGACGGGTAAGAATAATCTTCTTTACTTCCCTGTTTTTCAAGGCGCGCACTGCCAGTGCAATGGCTGTATACGTTTTCCCGGTTCCTGCAGGACCAATGGCAAACAGAAGGTCATTTTCCGTGTACGATTTAACCAGCCTGATCTGGTTTATAGTCCTTGCCTTGATGATCTTGCCGTTATTGCCATATACAAGCACATCATCCGGCCCTTCCTCTGTTTTCAACAGTCCACGTCCACTCTCTTCTATGATTTCCTCGATTTCCTCGAGCGAGAGGCTGTTGTATTTCTGGAAGTAGTCAATCATGCGAAAAATCTTCGATTCAAATTGATCTATCTCCCCGGCTTCCCCCAGCACCTTCAGCTCTTCGCCTCTCCCGATGATGCGCAACTTCGGAAAGGACTTTTTCAGGATCTCGAAGTTGATATTGTTAATGCCATAGAAGTATAATGGATCGATACCTTCCAAATATATGGTTCGCTCGATCATTTTATTCGGCAAATATTTTATACTTTTGGGTTTTGCAAAGTAAAGCTTTTTTTTCCATTTCACAATATTTGAAAACCGTTTGAATGAACGGTGTTTGCTGATGCCTGTAATAACATTAACAAGCGATTGGGGACTGCATGATCATTATCTGGCAGCTGTAAAAGGGAAGATACTTGCCACCCAACCAGGCATTCAGATTATCGACCTTAATCACTCCATTGAACCTTTCAATCTGGCCCAGGCGGCTTTTATCCTGAGAAATGCCTACCGGCAGTTTCCCGCTGGCACAGTGCATATGGTTTGTGTAAATGCAGAAATCACTGCTGAGCAGGAATGCATAGCCATGCATTCGGAAGGTCACTTTTTTGTGGCAGCCGACAATGGGCTGCCGGGATTGCTATTTGATGACGAACAAAAAGTCGAATATGCCAGGGTCAATGCCGGTAATGACTGGCAGCATGCATTTCCGGAACTGGAAGTGTTTGTACCCGCAGCATGTACGCTTGCTGAAACCGGGCAAATCGAAAAGGTGGGCGGAAAAACAGCAAAAGTGAACCTCCAGGTTCCTTTCCGCCCGGCCATAGATGAGGCGGTGATTACGGGAAGTGTAATTTATATCGATTCATACCAGAATGCCATTACCAATATTTCGAGGAGCCTGTTCGACCGGATCGGGAAGGGACGGAAATTTGAAATATTCATTAAAAGCAATCATTACCGGCTTAGCAGACTGAATGATACCTACCGGGAAACACCGGTGGGAGAGCTACTGGCCCTTTTCAACTCGGCCGGACTGCTGGAAATAGCCATCAATAATGGAAATGCAGCCAGTCTGCTGGGGTTGGAAAACGGTTCTGTCATCCGGATTAAATTTCATGAATAAGGGGAGAAACAATGCACAGCATAGAGGAAAAAAAGAAGGCATTTGAAGAGTTGTTGAATATTATGGATGAGCTCCGGGAAAAGTGCCCCTGGGATAAGAAACAGACTTTTGAAACGCTCAGAAACCTTACTATAGAGGAAACATATGAACTGGCCGATGCGATCCTGAAAAGCGATATGGTGGATATAAAAAAGGAATTGGGCGATATACTCCTGCACATTGTGTTTTATGCTAAGCTGGGATCTGAAGTGGGTAAATTCGATATCAAGGATGTAATCGACTCGCTCAATGCCAAGCTCATTTTTAGGCATCCCCATGTTTTCGGTACGGTGGAAGTGGAAGACGATACCGAGGTGAAGAAAAACTGGGAACACCTGAAAATCAAAGAGGGCAACCGTTCGGTGCTGGGAGGTGTCCCGGGTTCATTGCCTGCCCTGGTGAAAGCCAACCGCGTGCAGGAAAAGGTTCGTGCGGTAGGATTCGATTGGGAAGTAAGAAGCCAGGTGTGGGATAAGGTGAAAGAGGAACTTGCCGAACTGGAGCATGAAATTGAAAAATCCGATACCGCAGCAACCGAGGAGGAGTTTGGCGATCTGCTCTTTTCATTGGTAAATGCGGCCCGCCTGTATGGTATTGACCCTGAAACAGCCCTTGAACGCACCAACCAGAAATTCATCAAACGGTTCCGATATCTTGAGGAAGAAACCCGGAAACAGGGCAAAAGCCTAAAAGAAATGAGCCTCTCCGAAATGGATATCATCTGGGAAGAGGCTAAGAAATTCGACTGAGATCATCCCCTTGACAAGGGGAATGGTGGCCTGATTATTTTGTTTCTTCGGTAGTGTTTTCCGTATTTTCATCAGCAGCCTTTTCTTCTTCGCTGAAATCAAGCATATTTGCCTGCTGGAGAATGTTGTACCAGGAAATGATTTTTCGCATGTCCGATACATAAACCTTTTCATGGTCATAATCGGGAAGAATCGCATCGAAGTAGGCTTTCAGTTCATCATTGGAGGCCTTTATGCCAGGAGCTTTACCTCCGTTTTCCTTCTCATGGATTTTACGCAATACTTCCTTCAGGGCAACTTCGCCGGTGCTGGTAAATACAGCAATATCTTCCAGTGTGCTTACCTTATAAGTGGAGTAGGCATTGATTCTTTTTTTGTCTTCAAGACCTTCGACAATAATTCCATTCCTTCCCTGGGCGATATATTTAAATATACCGTGCTGGCCCGATATAGCCATGATTTCTTTAAGATTCATATCAACAGTATTTGTTGTGCAAAGATATAAATTTATACTATTCCTCTTTCTTTTTTGATGGTTTCATAAGCCTCATTCACTTTACTGAATTTTTCATCGGCAGCCTTTCTGAATTCTTCTCCCAGGTAGGAAACCTTGTCGGGGTGATATTTCATGGCCATTTTCCGGTAAGCCTTCTTGATCTCCTCTTCACTCGCAGAGCGTTCAATTTCAAGTACTTTATAGGCTGATTCGGTATCCTTGTAAAACATCGATTTCAGGGATTCCATATCTTGTTCCGAAATGCCCATGTGATAGGCAATGCGTTGAATAGTTTCCAGCTCGCGGGGATCGAGGTACCCATCGGCATTGGCTATACCATAAAGGAAGTGAAGCATCTGCAGGCGCGAGGAATAGTCCACCCTGGTGCGGATTTGTTCCGAAACCTCGTCGATAGGAATGTCCTTCTCCAGGATATCCTTCAGCATTTTCATGGCCTCCCGGGTGCCTTCCATACCGAACATCTGGGTGAAATATGATTTTACATAATCGAGTTCCGATCGCATCACCTTGCCATCGGCTTTCATCACCCCGGCTACCAATACGAGCAGGCTCACCGCGAAGTCCCCTGCGGTGGTTCTTCCTGCCTGGGTATAGGTATGCACCTCTGCCTGGTCAACAATAGCGCCGATGGCAAAGCCTATGATGCCCCCAACCGGACCGAAAAATGCCCAGCCCAGTCCACCTGATATCCATTTCATGAAATTGCCCATAATGAACGCTGCTTATATATGAGATTCACTGTTTTTTCCTGTAATTCTGGCGTGGATGTCCAATACCTGTGGCAACAGCAGATGTTCCTCGTCATTATAAAGTAGGAAACCTGCAATCCGGCTTCGTTCTTTATCACTACACTGATTTCTCATGCGTGCCAGCACGCTTTCCCTGCCGACTGCATCGCGCTGCATTACCCTGCGTATTCTTGTCTCAACCGGTGCAACCACAACTACCGAATTGTCCATGATGGAATATGCCCCGCTCTCCAGGAGAATGGCCGTTTCCATGATGATGTATGGACTGCCCGAATACCGCTGACACCAGTTTTCAAAGTCTCTGAATACATGAGGATGAATAATGGAGTTCGCCAGTTGCAGGGCATCCGGATGACTGAATATTTTTTCGGCAAATTCCTGTTTGTTGATCCCCTGATGG
>JAKAMP010000109.1 GCA_021812865.1 Bacteroidota bacterium
CAAGAAGGCTTTTTGCAGGCAGCAATCCGTTTTGAGGAATCGATTGATTTAAAAAACAGGCATATTAATATCCAGGTGATCGTTGAACTTGGGCAGAAAAAAGATTTCATTTTTGCGGGGAATCACCCCCTGGGAGGGTTTGATGGCATAATTCTTCTGGAAGTGCTTACGCGCAGATACAACCAGGCGCGCTTCCTGGTAAACGACATATTGATGAACCTCACCCCGATCAAAGGCCTTTTTGTTCCCATCAACAAGCACGGTGCGCACTCCCGTGAAGCTGCATGGATGATTGATCAGGCCATGCAATCGGACATGCAGATACTCACCTTCCCTTCAGGGCTGGTATCAAGGAAAATAAAAGGCAGGATCACTGACCTGGCCTGGAAGAAGAATTTCATACATAAAGCCATCGAGCACAAAAGGGGCGTGATCCCTGTATATTTCACCGGGAGGAATTCGAACTGGTTTTACTTCCTGGCCAAACTCAGAAAGTTTCTGCACATAAAATGGAACCTTGAAATGTTCTATCTGCCCGACGAAACCTATAAACACCGCAACAAAACGGTATGTGTCTGTTTTGGAAAACCCATTCCATGGCAGGCTTTTACAAAGAATAAAAGCACTCAGGAATGGACCGAATATGTTCGCGGGCAGGTGTATGCCATGTCGGCAGAAGCAAACAAACATTGCTAAACAGAAGGTTTTCCGATTTTTAATGCTTTTTGAATCTTTTCAGCATTATTTTTGCATGAGAAGTTTGGATAAAATATTTTTCTCATGAAAGCTATCATTCCTCCGGTTGATAAGAAGCTCATTCTTGAAGAACTCACAGATGATAAGTTCGTGAGAAATACCAACTACGCCCATAACCAGATTTACATTTTCAAAGCAAAGGATTCTCCCAACCTGATGCTCGAAGTTGGCAGGCTGCGCGAATGGAGCTTCCGTTCGGCAGGGGGTGGAACAGGCAAGGAAACCGACATTGACGAGTATGATATGGATGAGGACGGCTACCAGCAGCTGATTGTATGGGACCCGAAACATGAAGAGGTCATAGGCGGCTACCGTTTTTATGTTCCCCTGGAAAACCAGGATGGGGATGACATTGCCCGCAAGCTGGTCACCTCGCATCTGTTCAATTTTTCAGAAACCGCAAAAAAGAATTACCTGCCGTACATGATCGAGCTGGGCAGGTCATTTGTTCAGCCCATTTACCAGTCCACCCACCGCGCCCGCAAAGGCATTTTTGCCCTCGACAATCTGTGGGACGGGCTGGGAACGCTTATTATTGAACATCCCACCATGAAATATTTTTTCGGGAAAGTAACCATGTATCCTCACTTCAATAGGGAAGCCCGAAACATTATCCTGCATTTCCTGCAGCATAACTTTCTTGATAATGAAGGACTTGTAGTTCCCATTAAACCGATGCAGGTCGATATTGACATACCTAAAATGGAGACTTATTTTACTGCCGATAACTACAAGGAGAATTACAAGCTGCTGGTGAAAGGTGTTCGTGAGCACGGCGAGAACCTGCCTCCCCTGATCAATGCTTACATGAACCTTTCACCCACCATGAAAGTGTTCGGAACCGTCATCACCGAAGATTTCGGAAATGTGGAAGAAACCGGGATCATGATTACCATCAAGGATATATATGTACCCAAGGTGGAACGGCATATTCTCACCTACCAACGGTACATCGACACCTATAAGAGATGGCGCTACTACCTCAGAAAAGATAAATTTTCGGCCCAGGGTTAATATGCTCTCTTGTTTTTCCCCTCGATGTAATTGACGAAGGAAGTATTCACCACCTTGTTCCCTCCGGGCGTGGGATAATCGCCGGTAAAATACCAGTCGCCCAGGTGGTTTGGAATAGCCTTGTGCAGGTTTTCCACAGTCTGGTAAACAATTTTCACTTCCGACTTTATATCCGGGGCTTTCAGCATGGAAGCAATCTTATCGGATACCTGCTCATACGTAAAAGGAGCATACAATTCTTTCACATGGTTGATAATTTCTTCCCTGGGAAGGCCCAGGCTGTCTTTGCATTTCTGGTAAACCTCGCCCAGCATATGTTCCATGTTGTGGTCGTTCAGCAGCCCGATCACGGCTTTGAATGCAATGAAGTCGCCCAGCTTGGCCATATCGATGCCGTAGCAGTCGGGGTACCGGATCTGGGGCGAGGACGACACGATAATAATGCGCTTGGGCCCCAGGCGATCGAGGATGCGGATGATACTTTCGCGCAGGGTGGTACCGCGCACGATGGAATCGTCGATGATTACCAGATTGTCTTTCCCTTTTACAATGGTGTCGTAGGTAATATCGTACACGTGACCAACGAGGTCATTCCTTCCCTTGTCCTGTGTAATGAAAGTTCTGAGTTTGATATCCTTGATGGCAATCTTTTCTACCCGGGGACGGCTGGCCATAATTTCCTTGATGGCGTTGGCCGTGATATTTTTCCCAAGACTGATGATTTTTTCAGTTTTGAGGTTCATCTGCCGGTTTTCGACCCCCTTGATCATGCCATAAAAGGCTGTTTCGGCTGTATTCGGAATATATGAAAAAACAGTGTTGTCGAAATCGTGATCCACAGCTTCGAGGATGGAATCGGTGAGCAGTTCGCCCAGCATTTTCCTTTCCTTATAAATATCGGCATCACTCCCCCTCGAAAAATAGATTCTTTCGAAAGAACATGCCTTTCTTTCCCTGGGTTCCCGCACTTCAACCTCATCGACCAGTCCCTTTTTCTTCATGATCAGGGCATAGCCGGGTTTCAGTTCATGCACCTCGTCTTTTTCGACTTTCATCACCGTCTGGATAACGGGTCTTTCAGAGGCCACGATGGCAATTTCTTCGTTATGATAATAAAATGCAGGCCGTATGCCCCATGGATCGCGCATTACAAATGAATCGCCATTACCGATCATTCCTGCGATGGCATATCCTCCGTCCCATCGTTTGCTCGACTCGCGCAGGATGGTCTGCACATCGAGGTGTTCTTCGATAAGGGCCGATATTTCGCGGTTGCTGTAGTCATCGGCTTTGAACTGGGTGAATTTACGCTGCACTTCCGTATCAAGAAAATGCCCCATATTTTCGAGCATGGTCACCGTATCGGAATAATCCTTGGGGTGCTGGCCGAGATCGATCAGGATCTCGAACATTTCATCCACATTGGTGAGGTTGAAGTTGCCGGCAAGTACAAGGTTTCGTGACTTCCAGTTATTCTGGCGCATCACGGGATGTACATAATCAATGGTATTCCCTCCGAAAGTACCGTACCGGAGATGTCCGAGGAGCAACTCGGCAGCGAAAGGCACATTTTTACGAACGAAGGGGATGTCATCCCTCAGCTTCGGATAGTCCCGGTCAACCTTGCCGATGCTTTTATAAATCTTGGCAAAAATATCGTTGATGGCGGTAGGTTCGATTGAGCGCTGCCGGTAAAGGTATTTGTTGCCGGGTTCGAGGTCAAACTTGATGCAGGCTATACCTGCCCCATCCTGTCCGCGGTTATGCTGTTTTTCCATGAGGAGGTACAGCTTCTGCAGCCCGTACATCCAGGTTCCGTATTTCTTTTGATAATATTCGAGGGGCTTCAGCAGCCTTACCAGGGCGATTCCACATTCATGCTTGATCTGTTCACTCATTGCGCCTTCATTAGTCGTTCAGGTCGGGCACTTTCAGCCGTACCGGCCTGATGAACGCACGGGGAAACTGCCCGATAATCTGTTGTTTGAATTTTTCTGCTTCACTACGGGTATAAAAGTCACCTACATATATCTTCCAGTATGGGGGATCGTACGGGGTATAAGTCATCACATTCTCGTAAAGCCTGATAAAGCGGGTATTCTCGGAAACCATTTTCTGCCGGGCATCCCTTCCGGAGGCGGAAAATATACGAACCCTGTATCCCGGCACTCCTTTTCTTTTGCTGAAAGATTCATTGAACCGGATGGCATAATCGGCGATCCTCGGGTCCTGTTGTATCACTACCCGTCCTTCACCCAGCCGGGAAGGCGATTGCATGGAACGTAAAAAATTATGAAACGATTGTGCCTGGGCAGATTCCTGGGAAAATCCCCGGCCGGACGGCCACACAAATAAAACCAGGAAAAAATAAGTGTATAAGCTTAAGGTACGCAATTTCATGGCGCAAAGATAAGCAAAATTTATCACCCGGGAAATGAACCTGAACTGCTCCGGCAAATTAATTCGAACCGGATCTATTCCGCTGTAAATCAGGTATGTACACCAGAACTTGAACGAACAGTGGATTATCCGTTCACTCCTCCATCGCCGACATCATTTCATCGGTGATCTCGAGGTTGTGATAAACATTCTGCACGTCATCGTCTTCCTCGAACTCTTCCAGGTATCTCAATACTTTCACGCCTTCCTCCCGGGTAAGTTTTTTGAGATCATTGGGTATGCGCTGCAGGGAGGCATTCTCCGGCTCAAGGTGCATCTCATCGAGTTTTTTCCTGAGCTTCCCGAAATCTTCCATGGAAGTGGTTATGACGAATACATCATCATGTTCCTCAATATCTTCAGCTCCGGCGTCGATTACGGCCAGTTCAAATTCATCGGTATTGAGGTTTCCCTTGGGAACGGCGATCACACCTTTCCGGTCGAACAGAAAACTGAGCGATCCGTTTGTGCCCAGGTTCCCGCCTCTTTTATTGAACAGCGACCGGATATTGCTTACCGTGCGGTTATTATTGTCGGTTAGACATTCAATGAAAACAGCCACGCCACCGGGTGCATAGCCTTCAAAGGTAACCTCCTGCAGGTTCGCTCCTTCGCTGCTTGCCTTATTGATGGCCCGAAGAATATTATCCTTGGGCATATTCACCCCTTTGGCATTCTGTATGGCAAGGCGCAGGCGGGGATTATTGTCTTCATCGGGCCCTCCCAGCCTGGTTGCAAGCTGAATTTCTTTTACAATACGTGAAAAAATCTTTGAGCGCTTGGCATCGGCCGCACCCTTCTTTCTTTTAATGGTTGACCACTTGCTGTGACCCGACATAACGTTACATTTTAAGGGACGTAAAATTAATAAATCAATACAATTAAAAAAATGCCCGGAAATCAACTTTTTTCCTGCTCCATTTCTATTTCTTACATCAGAAATTTAATAAAAATTACTGAAATTTAAACATTTGTATTTCCGGTTCCGATTCCATTGTCTACCCAACCGCCTCATCGATGCATGAAAATTGCGGAATCAAATTATTATTTTACCCTGGAAATATGAACTAACTTTGCAGAAAGTCAGAATACACAGTAAACAAATGATTGCAGAAAAGACCGAAGGAAAAGAAGGGAGTAATCTGAACGGCGCACCGAAACTTTACATCGAAACCTATGGTTGCCAGATGAATGTGAACGACAGTGAGATTGTTGCGGCGCTGCTTCAGAACAAAGGATACGGAATAACAAAGGAGCCGGCTGATGCCGACCTCATATTCATCAATACCTGTTCGATCCGCGACAATGCCGAACAGCGCGTACGTGGGAGGCTGGACGTTTTCAAGCAGTATAAAAAGAAAAGGCCGGAGCTGGTGGTCGGTGTGATTGGTTGCATGGCCGAGAGGCTGAAGGAACAGTTGCTGGTGGAAGAACAGACAGTGGATATGGTGGTAGGTCCGGATGCTTACCGGGATCTCCCGCAGCTTATCCATATGGCGAGCGCCGGGCAGAAGGCCGTGAACGTACATTTATCGAGGGAAGAAACCTATGCCGACATTCAGCCTGTGCGGATGGATCCGGGTAAGGTTTCGGCTTTTGTATCGATCATGCGGGGCTGCAACAACATGTGCGCCTATTGCGTTGTGCCATACACGCGCGGAGGAGAAAGAAGCCGAGATCCGCAGACCATCCTGAAAGAAATTTCCATACTGGAAAAAGAAAATTACCGCGAAATTACCCTCTTGGGACAAAATGTAAACTCTTATCAATGGAATATTGGCGGACAAAACATTGACTTTCCAGACCTGATGGCTTCCATTGCCAGGCAGTTTCCCGGCATCCGTATCCGTTTTTCCACTTCGCATCCTAAAGACCTGTCGGACAAACTGCTCGAAACCATTGCGGCATACCCAAACCTTTGCAGGCATATTCATCTGCCGGTGCAATCGGGCAGTAGCCGTGTGCTGAAAGAGATGAAGCGGGGCTATTCACGCGAAGAATATATGAAACGCATAGAATCCATCCGGAGAATTCTTCCCGAAGCCTCTCTTTCCACCGATATTATTGCTGGGTTCAGCGGGGAAACCGAAGAAGATCATCGCGAAACCCTTTCGCTGATGGAATGGGCCGGTTATGATTTTGCGTTTATGTTCAAATACTCCGAACGGCCGGGTACATACGCTGCAAGAAAACTGAAAGATGATGTGCCGGAAGAGATAAAAACTCGCCGGCTCAACGAGATTATTCAGTTGCAGAACAAATTGTCGGCTGCATCCAAGAAGCGGGACCGTGACCATATTTTTGAAGTGCTGGTGGAAGGAACTTCAAAAAGGTCGGACAAGGAGCTCTTTGGCCGGACCTCGCAAAATAAAGTGGTTGTTTTTCCTAAGGGTAACAACCAGCCAGGCGATCTTATTCATGTGAAGATTGTCCGTTCGACTGCAGCGACCCTTATCGGTGAGAGGGTATGATTGCAGCGATATATTAATTAATAAAGGTTCTGTTCATGGCATCGAAAATCGAAGAATACAGGAGTTACCGGAAGAAGATGAACGAAAAGATACTGGCGTCGGCCAATCTTTCCATCAAGCGTTTGTACAGCCTCGACACACTCACCTACCAGGAAGGGGCATTATCAGTCAAAACAAAGGAGATGCTGGGCCTGGTGAGTTCAATGGTGCTGCGATGCGACGATTGCGTAAAATATCATCTGGAAAGGTGTTATGAAGAAGGCGTTTCCACGCAGGAAATAATGGATATTTTTTCTGTAGCCAACCTGGTAGGCGGAACCATTGTGATTCCACACACCCGTCGTGCATTTGAATACTGGGAAGAATTAACCGAAACCAGGCCGGAAAAGATGTAACCAATTCCTTACCCCCATGATAACCAGGTATATAAATGCCCGGACCATCGTTTCAGCTATCCTTGCGCTGGTCGTATTTCCCTCATTTATTCTGGTTGGTGACACAGACCCGCGGCTGTCGGCCATTCTCGAACGCCTCAACCGGTTCAATAAAGAATTTTCGCAGCAGAAAGCTTACCTGCAATTCGACAAAACCGTTTATACCATAGGGGAAGACATCTGGTATAAGGCCTACCTGGTTTCCGGATCAACACACCTGCCGGATACCATGAGCACCAATTTCATTGTTCAGTTGGTAAATGCGAGGAATGTAGTGGTGCAGTCGCAATTGCTTAAACTCATTCATGGATGTGCAAATGGTGATTTCAGGATAAGAGATACTGTGCCTGAAGGAAATTACCAGATCAAGGCATTCACGGTTTGGATGACCAATTTCAATGAATCATTCATCTTCACCCGGAATATTTACATCAGGAACCCTGAGAATAAGAATTTTATCAGCGCTGAAGATATCCGTTTCAACAGACATTTCAACAGATCCAGAAAGAAGTTGAGCGAAAAAACCGACATCCAGTTTCTGCCGGAAGGGGGCTACATGGTGAACGGTTTGCTGTCGCGTGTTGCGTTTAAGGCAGTTGGCGGAGACGGCAAGCCGCTGAATCTTTCCGGCGTGGTAAAGGACGACAAAGGCACGGAAATTACTTTGATACAGACCCTGCACAAAGGCATGGGTGTTTTTATGATTAAGCCTGTCAAAGGCAGGAAATATACGGCCTGGGTAAAAACAGACGAAGGCAGGCTAAAGAAGATCGAACTGCGTGCTCCCCTTGAACACCATTATGTCATGCAGGTG
>JAKAMP010000110.1 GCA_021812865.1 Bacteroidota bacterium
ACCGGATCGTTAGGGTAATGCGAGGTACGGATGGCATTGATGTTCAGCTTTTTCATCAAAATGAGTTCCTGCGTCAATCTTTTGGGATCGACCACACTGCCCAACTGGTAATCGAATTCGTGCCGGTTGGTGCCTTTGAGCTTAATGGGCACACCATTGACCAGCAGCTGCCCATCTTTGATTTCCACTTTTCTGAATCCGGCCTTGCTGTCGAGTATCTCCACGGGTTCGTTTTTGGCATTCCTGAGCTCCAGGATGACGGTATAGAGGTAAGGATTTTCATCGGACCAGATGAAAGGATTGTTCACAGGGATGTTGAGCTCAACCGTGTTTTCCCTTCCCTGAAAGAGCGAAGAAACAGGGGTCGATGCCTTGGTAATGGCCTTGCCGGTAGTGTCGTACACCGTGGCCAAGAGATTGAGGGCGGCCGATTTCGGGCTGCCATAGTTGTGAACGAATGCTTTGACCTTGAGCGTTCCGTTCCGGTAGGCTGCATCGAGATCGGTCACCAGCGAAAAGTCCCTGATATGGGTATTGGGAGTGGCAAAGAGGTACACGTTGCGTGTGATCCCTGCGAACCTCCACATATCCTGGTCTTCAAGGTACGATCCGTCGCACCAGCGCATAACCCTTACGGCCAGCAGGTTCTCGCCATCCTTCAGGTAAGGCGTTACATCCCATTCGGCTGCATCCATGCTGCCTTTGTCAAAACCTACGTAATGACCGTTGATCCACACCCAGTAGCAGGATTTTACCCCGTCGAAATGCAGGAATATCCTCCGGTCTTTCCAGGTAGCTGGAAGGAAGAAGTTGCGCACATAAGAACCCACCGGGTTGAGGTCGTGTGGCACGCGGGGCGGATCGTACGGGCTGAATTCCATAGGAATATTCCGGAAGGTGAGGTGGTCGAAACCCTGCATCTGCCAGGTCCCTGGCACTTTTATGTTGTTCCATTCCTTGGTGTCGTAACCGGGCTGCCAGAAATACTGCGGCGCTTCGAGGATATTCATCGCGTACTTGAACCTCCAGTCACCGTCAAGAGGCAGTTGCCAGGCCGAGGTTTCCCAATCGTGATCTATAGCCGATTCAAGACTTTCGTAGGGCGCCAGGGGTACATGGGGAGGTTCCTGGTTCTCGCCCACCATTTCAGGATTTTCGATGTAACTGCTCAGTTTTTCCCAGGTCAGTTCCTGTGAATAGGAGGAGGGGGATATAGCCAGCAATGCGGGAAAAGCTGTCAGAAAGGCGAAACGAAGTATTGATTGATGGATCAGTCGTGCAGGTTTGAGCAGGTTCATAAGCGTCGGTTTATTCAGGTTTTAAAGGTATAGTTTTTTCCTGTTCGCAGTTCAATACCCGGGGTGATTGTCACGGAATGGAATGAAAAAGCCTGTCCGGACGGACAGGCTTCTCTGCCTGGTAGCAGTGATCCGGCGACATGGCCGGTCAACACTTTTCAGAATTTTACCGCTGCCTTGAATACAAATTCCCTGCCGGGTGAAGGCATAGGAGGACGTCCCACGTAGGGCTGAACGTATGCATAGCCCGACTGGGTGAGGTCATACACACCGGCTCCGAGACTGAGATGACTTTTCAGGAGATCGTCAGCCCAGATAATCAGGTTCAGCACGAAAACAGGCTCATAGGAACCGTAAATGGGATTTTCACTTGCATCGAGGGCAATGCAGCCATATCTTTCAGAAAGAAAGAACCCGGAGGGATTCAGCGAAAAATGCGGCGATAGCTTCAGACTGCCGTGGAATGCCAGTTTATGCTGGGGGAAAGCAAGCACTACATTGTTCAGCAGGTTGTTTCCGCTGTAAGCCATATAGTCTTCCACCTTGTTTTTACCGGCAGTGCTGTAAAAGGAATACCCTACGGTAAGGTTTCCTACACCCGATTTGGCCAGCCTGTATTCCACCTCGATTCCTCTTGAACCGGTAGATGGGGCATTATAATAGGTCTCACCAATTATCGTAGTATCGGTCATGTAAATAATCGGATGATTGATGGTATTGTCAAATACGTTTACAGTCACCAGCATCGAAGGTGTAATGCGGTAGCCGGCTTCGAGTTCTATCACCTGCGTAAGCTCAGGCTTGATGGAGCGGTTCAGGTTGATCACTTCGATGGAGGGTGAACGGAAGGCGCTGCTGTACAATAGTTTGAGGTGCAACCGGTCAAACACCCGGGTGAGGCCAATCCTGGGGACTACAGAGTTTCCCACCAGGCTGTGATGCTCCATTCTCACACCGGCAATCAGATTGGCAATGCCCAGGGAAAAAATACCCTGACCGTATAAGGCCATATCGTTGTAGTTGATACGATCGATCTCGTGGCCATTCACATCATAATAGGTAGAGCGGGGATTGTTGCTCAGACCCGTTTCGCTGTATGCTTCTGTGCCAAAAAGAAAGTTCAGTTTACTGGTGGGAGTATAGCTGAGGTTGATTTTTCCTGTGATGCGGAAGGTGGGTTTTTCCTGGATGGCGGTGATATAGTCCTGGTTATAATGCGCGTTGGTGCTGTCGAGCAGCGATTGGTCAAGGCTGGATTCATTCACATTCCAGGAATTGTAATACCTGTAATTGATGGCTGCACCCAGTCTGATTTTTTTGCTGAGGTCATTTTCGTATTTCAGTTCGCCAAGGTAAGAGGTAAAATTGGTAGGAATGGCTTTGAAATACGTTGGATCGAGGAAGGCGCCATTTACATCCAGTTGGGTGGTCTTGTATAAATCGGCGATGAATCGTGCGGAGAATCCCTTGTAGCTTGCAGACAGGTTTACCATCATGGGATCCACGTTCGAGTTCCCTTTCATGTCATAGGACTGGCCGTAGAAATCTGTGATCACTTTATCGCTCCTGTTCCCTTGTCCGGCGAAAAGATTAGCGTTCAGTGAAAGGGCGCCCAGCGCTTTACCAGCCGATATTTCCAGGTTCCGGCGGGCATAGGTGTGGGTTAGCTGTCCGTATGTTGCAGTTGCCCTGATGCCATTATTGTCTGCTGCTCCAAAAGTAACGATGTTGATCACAGCCAGTTCGGCGTTACCGCCATATACCACTGAACCGGGACCGCGAATGATTTCGATCCGTTTGATCTGGTCTACGGGATAGTGATTGCCTAATTGTAAGGTGGAATACGACAATTCGTTGCATTCCTGCCCGTCGAGCAACAGGAGTATCTTGCCCTCATGTCCCCATACACCTCGCATCCCAATGCCAACCACCGATTCCACATCAACCCCAAAGGAGAATCCGGGTACCTGCTGCAATACGTCGATCAGGTCCCTGGCGCCCATAGCCCTGATTTCCTGGTCGGTAATGATGGAAAGAATGCCGGGCGATTCACGAGGACTGAGCTCTTTCACGGAAGCCACGCCGGTTTTCATATTCAGGAACATCTGCAGAAGATCGTCGGTTGACATGCCCATGATATCGGCCACCTTCATCAGTTCATCCAGAGGCAGTTCAAGCAGTTGGTCATAGGTCAGTTTCTGTATCTGTTCCTTTGTCATGGGTATGGAATCCCTTTGAGATTCCTGGGCAAGGAGGAAAGAGGAAGGGGCAATCAATAAAAACAGGATAAGCGGAAGTAAATATTTGATTCGCATAATGATTCAATATTAGGTTTTGAGGTTTATTTGTTTTCGGCCAGTTCATAAAGCTGGGAGGATACCTTCAGCTTATTCATATCAAACCTTGCTCTGTTGATTTCGAATTTCAGTTTCTGGTCAACCAGGAGGAAGTTAATTGCAGCGCCTTTTTCAAGCCCCTGGGAACTTTCACTGATCAGCAATACGGGTTTTCCTTCAAAATAATCAGAAAAGGCCTTGATGCTGCTAGATTTAAAATCAGAAATGAACACAATCTGGCAGTCATTGCAGTCTTCCGGCTTGGTGATTTTTCTAACCACCAGGTTACGATTTTCGATTTTGCGCGTAGCAGCGATAGAGGCAAGTTCACCGTTCACCGGGGTTTCGCCCAGCACGCCAATGACAAAATCAGAATTGTCAGGGCTTTCGGGAAACTTGATCAACTTGGTGAAATTATAGATGTAGAGCGCTTTGAATTTTTCTGTTTGTGCATGTGCACAACAAAGAAAAGAAATGGATATCAGAAGTAATAATCCTGTTTTTTTCATAAATGTTCAAAATTAAAATAAAAATGAAAGATAAATACAAGTTATCTAACAAACAAAAATACGCGATAAATACGTATATTAAGTTAACGTTAAGTTACTAAATTAATTCCATGAACCGGGAGATTCATCAATAAGTTATTAACAAGTAACAGTTCTAATATTAAATAATCATAAGCAAAAGCTGTAACGAACCGTTATGTATTTTATTCGATTCTGTTATTTCTGGAGTGACCGGTTTAATCCTTTCAAATGGGTTTTGGCCTGGAGGCAATTACGGATTTCATTTGTGTAATATTGTCATCTCCGAGAACACGGGGTTTCGATTTTCATTACCTTCGCCTATTCGTTCATTTTCATTCATCCTTCAAATTAATAGTTCCAACTATGAAAAAGATTTACATTCATTTGGCGGAAGGTTTCGAGGAGATTGAAGCAATTACGCCCGTTGACGTGTTGCGGAGGGCAGGTTTCGAGGTTACCATTGTTTCAGTTACCGGCAACAAAGAAGTTACCGGATCTCATGGCATCAAAGTGATCGCCGACGTTTTGTTTGAAGAAGTGAATTATTCCAAGGCCGATTTGGTGATATTGCCGGGAGGCATGCCGGGATCGAAAAATCTCGATAACCACGACGGTCTGAAATCCATGATCAGGCAATTCAACCATCATGGAAAGCCCATTGCTGCAATTTGTGCGGCTCCTATGGTACTTGGGCACCTGGGCATTGTCAAGGGCAAGAAGGTTACCTGTTACCCGGGCACAGAAATTCACCTGGAAGGTTCAAGGATTACGGGGAAACCGGTAGAGATTGACGGGAATATCACTACCGGCAAAGGACCTGGCGCTGCCATGCCTTTTGCACTGTCCATCGTTGAACAGATCAGTGGGTCAGAAGCATCGCAGAATCTGGCAAAGCAGATGATGGTCGAATAGGTACTGGATCATACCGAAGGTTCCCAGCCTTTTTCATATTCGCGGCTCCACAGCGCCTGGGCATCTTTGTCGTTCAGGATGTGGCCGTTCGCTTTATCAATATGCAGAGTATGGCCTGCGCGTTGGGCAATGTTGCCCAGCTGGCAGAGAAGGACGCTCTTAAAACCCGTTTCGATCGGTGCATTCAGTTTTTCATTGCCCCTGAGCGCCTGAAGAAAATTCTGCACATGCACGGCGTCCAATTCTTCCCCCGGGCTTACGGTATTCCGGCCCTCCACTGGTTTGTCGCTTTTTACATCTTTCACCATTTTGCCCTGCTGGTCGTAAAGGGTATAACGGTTATCGCCGGTCGACATGCTGCCCTGATCGCCATAGAAGATCACTCCGCGGTCGCGGCCTTCCACCGGTTGCCTGTTGCAACTCCTTCCTTCCCACATAGCCGAAGCTCCTCCCGGGAAATCAAAGGTAATCACCTGGGTGTCGGGTGTTTCCCAATCGTCTTTGTATTGATAACGCCCACCGGCAGAATTTACCCTTAAGGCATAGTCTTCGCCAAGTCCCCAGCGAATGAGGTCTATCTCATGGGTGCCGTTGTTCAGCGCTTCTCCGGTACCCCAGTTCCAGAACCAGTGCCAGTTGTAGTGGATGAGATTATCGCGGTACGGACGCCTGGGTGCAGGCCCCTGCCAGAGTTCATAATCCAGCCAGGAAGGAACCGGAACCTCTTTTCCGTAGCCGATGGACTTCCTGCCATTGGTGTACCATCCTTTGGCAAAGTAAACCCTGCCAATGGCCCCTGCTTTCATTTCATTCATACCCTGGGTGAGGATGTCCCATGACCGCCGCTGAGTTCCCATCTGCACCAGCCGTTTGTATTTTGCAGCTGCCCTGATCATCAGTTCCCCTTCTGCGGGATTGTGACTGCAAGGTTTTTCAACGTAAACATGTTTCCCTGCCTTACAGGCGAGAATGGTCGCCGGGGCATGCCAGTGATCGGGCATGGCTATCACTACGGCATCAAGGTTTTTATCATCAAGAATGGTACGAAAATCCCTGACGCCTTTAGGTGCGATACCTGTGATTTTTTTCACCGAGTCAATGCATTTGCCCATGGCATGCTCATCCACATCGCAGATGTAAGAAATTTCAGTATCCTTCTGCCTGGCAAACGTGCCTGCAAGCGAGCTGCCTCGGCCATTTACGCCGATTACCGCAACCCTGATCCTGTTATTGGCCCCGGCAATTTTTTCCATTCTGAAGGCGGAAGGAATGGTGAGGCCGGCTGCCAGGCCAACGCTGGTGGTCCTGATGAAATCTCTTCTGGATGGCGCCATGATGCTTCCTTTTTAAGGGTTAGTGTACAATAAAATTACGCTTTATGATCCTTATTTTGAAATGAAAACGGAAGATTTTATTCCGTTGAGGGGTAGAGGCAGCGCATATTTTCTTGGATATACTTTCAGAAGAGTGTAGTAAAGATAGCTATTTGCAAGGATTGCAAGGGGTTACGGTTTTCTGAGATCGATTCCAAATCAGGCCATCTCTTAAGCCTGAGAATAGATAAAAATAAAAAATCCGGCAAAATACCGGATTTGAAGCTGATAATTTATAATTCTGAATGAGTTCAGAACATGCCGGGCTCAGTTTTCTCTTCTTTAGAAGCATGAGCCTTGGTTTCTGCAGGTTTGGTCTCCTCGGCTTTTTCATCGCCTTTCTTCGTTGTTTTCTTATATTTCTGCTGGTCAACACCGGCAATCTCGATCTTGTTTTCACGGAAGAACATACCGGCCACCACAGCGGTTTTTATGTCGGCCATCTTGAGGGTCACTTCCCAGTCGGTATCAGGGAAAGCCTGGGGCTTTACATTGAATTCAACCGATTCATCCAGGCAGAATTCAACTAAAGAAGGAATGAATTTCTTTTTAACTACTACTTTCAATGTGTCGCTCATATATTTTTCATTTTTGGTTTCGCAGGACACAAAAATAATGGTTTTGCGTCAGGCTGAAAGTGAATTGTTGAAAATAATTATACCACATTCAATAAATTGAAAATCAATGAATTGAATGCTGCAGTCCGGCACAAAGGAGTATAGCTGCCTTCAGGCTGCCACACAGGCCGAAAAGATTCATCCGCAGGCAATACGGCTGGATGCTTTATAATTACTGCCTAAGGGGCTGGTCAATCTTCAAGGATCACGATTTTTTCTATCTTGTCGCCTGGTCTGATGGCATCGATCACATCCAGACCCTCGTATACCTTTCCGAAACAGGTGTGGTGGCGGTCCAGGTGTTTGGTGTTCTGACGGTTATGACAGATGAAGAACTGCGATCCCCCTGTGTCCCTTCCGGCGTGCGCCATGGACAGAACGCCACGGTCGTGGTACTGGTTTCCGCCAGTGAGTTCACATTTGATAGTGTATCCTGGTCCGCCTGCACCTGTTCCCTGAGGGCAGCCACCCTGGATCACAAAGTCGGGTATTACCCGGTGAAAGGTAAGCCCGTTATAAAATCCCGATTTGGAAAGTTTTACAAAGTTGGCAACGGTGTTGGGGGCGTCTTTCTCGTAGAAATTAACTTTCATCACGCCCTTAACGGTATGAATTTCAGCTTGCATAATAAAACAAATGGTTTAAGATGAAACGAATCAAAAAAATATGCCTCAAAAATACATCAATTATTCAAATGGATGGGAAAAAATCCGGGCGCCGGTAATCCGGCTGTGAAGTAAGCCTATTCCACATCGGCAAATTCATCGGGGTACTGCACGGTGCCTGAAACCCCGTTCAGTGCACCCGGAACAAGCTCCATGGCAAAAAAGTACTGCGTGGGTATATCGAAAG
>JAKAMP010000111.1 GCA_021812865.1 Bacteroidota bacterium
GCCCGGGAACGTATTCACCGCGCCATGGCTGATGCGCGATTACTAGCGAATCCAGCTTCATGAAGTCGAGTTGCAGACTTCAATCCGAACTACGACCGGTTTTCGAGATTTGCATTGCCTCGCGGCATAGCTGCCCTCTGTACCGGCCATTGTAACACGTGTGTGGCCCTGGACGTAAGGGCCGTGCTGATTTGACGTCATCCCCACCTTCCTCACCGCTTACGCGGGCAGTTTCGTTAGAGTCCCCGGCATTACCCGATGGCAACTAACGATAGGGGTTGCGCTCGTTATGGGACTTAACCCGACACCTCACGGCACGAGCTGACGACAACCATGCAGCACCTTGTAGATCGCTCCGAAGAGAATCCCGGTTTCCCAGGACGTCGCTCTACATTTAAGCCCAGGTAAGGTTCCTCGCGTATCATCGAATTAAACCACATGTTCCTCCGCTTGTGCGGGCCCCCGTCAATTCCTTTGAGTTTCAGCGTTGCCGCCGTACTCCCCAGGTGGATCACTTAATGCTTTTGCTTAGCCGCTGACTGTATATCGCCAACAGCGAGTGATCATCGTTTACAGCGTGGACTACCAGGGTATCTAATCCTGTTTGATCCCCACGCTTTCGTGCCTCAGCGTCAATCACAGTTTAGCAAGCTGCCTTCGCAATCGGTGTTCTGTGTAATATCTACGCATTTCACCGCTACATTACACATTCCGCTTACCTCAACTGCATTCAAGATTAACAGTATCAATGGCAGTTCTACAGTTAAGCTGCAGGATTTCACCACTGACTTATTAATCCGCCTACGCACCCTTTAAACCCAATGAATCCGGATAACGCTTGCATCCTCCGTATTACCGCGGCTGCTGGCACGGAGTTAGCCGATGCTTATTCATACGGTACCGTCAGTACCGAACACGTTCGATAGGTTCTTCCCGTATAAAAGAAGTTTACAACCCATAGGGCCTTCATCCTTCACGCGGCATGGCTGGGTCAGGCTTGCGCCTATTGCCCAATATTCCTCACTGCTGCCTCCCGTAGGAGTCTGGTCCGTGTCTCAGTACCAGTGTGGGGGATCATCCTCTCAGACCCCCTAGCCATCGTCGCCTTGGTGAGCCGTTACCTCACCAACTAGCTAATGGCACGCATGCCCATCTTTCGCCGCCGGAGCTTTAATCTTCAAGGGATGCCCCCCAAAGATATTATGGAGTATTAATCCCGATTTCTCGGGGCTATCTTCCAGCAAAAGGAAGGTTGCATACGCGTTACTCACCCGTGCGCCGGTCGTCAGCATGTATTGCTACACCTGTTACCCCACGACTTGCATGTGTTAAGCCTGCCGCTAGCGTTCATCCTGAGCCAGGATCAAACTCTTCATTGTAATGAATTCATTTAATGTCTGTGCTCATGATTCTCTATTTCCTGTTTCCAGGAACCTTTCTAGCCTCTCTTACCTTTCTCAATAATTCAAAGAACTTATTTCGTTTACTTTTGGGACTGCAAAGATAATTCTCTTTTTTTAATCTACCAAATCTTTTTTCAAAATCTCATCACTTTTTTCTACCTCCTCCGTTTCCCCCTCTTCTTATCCTTGCTTGTCTTAAACGAGGGTGCAAATATACGAACTCTTTTCAAACTACCAAAACTTTTTTTTAAGTTTTAGTCTTTCATTTTTCTGCACCCATCAAAGAACGAATTTGATTTTGCGGGTGCAAATATACAAACCCTTTTCAAACTACCAAAACTTTTTTTTTAAGTTTTCTTCGTTTTTATCTGCACCAGTCAAAGAACGAAATCGAAATTGCGGGTGCAAATGTACGAACCCATTTCATATATGCAATACTTCCCCCAAAAAAAATGCACATATTTTCTAATGCGCTAAGTCTGAGACACGAAGAATAGCAAGCTTTTTTCATTTCCCTGCCTTCGTTCTCATATATATATTATATATCTTAGCCGTTCAATCTTTAAATCCTTCAACCAGTGAGCAAAAGCCTTGTTATTATCCCTACCTATAATGAAAGGGAAAACATCGAACGACTCATTCACACTGTATTTTCCTTACCTAAATCCTTTGAGATTCTGATTATTGATGACCATTCACCCGACGGCACAACTGGCATCGTGAAGGACCTTCAGTCAAGGTACAATAACCGTCTGCACCTCATGGAAAGAGCAGGCAAACTTGGCCTGGGCACCGCTTATATCGCAGGTTTCAAATGGGCCATAGCCAACCAGTACGATTACGTATTTGAAATGGATGCCGACTTTTCCCATAATCCGAATGACCTTCCGGCTTTGCTGGAAGCCTGCGAAAAAGGAGCAGACCTGGCCATCGGATCAAGGTACATCACCGGGGTGAATGTGGTGAACTGGCCCATTGGCCGTGTACTGATGTCATATTATGCTTCGGCATATGTGCGGTTTATTACCGGCATGAGCATCAGGGATACCACTGCAGGCTTCAAATGCTATGCCATCCGGGTGCTGAAGGCTATAGACCTCGACCGGATCAAATTCAAGGGATATGCGTTCCAGATCGAAATGAAGTTCACCATATGGAAAATGGGATTCCACATCGTTGAAGTGCCCATCATCTTTACCGAGCGCAAACACGGATCCTCGAAAATGAGCGGAGGCATATTCAGCGAGGCTGTTTTCGGCGTGATAAGACTCAAATGGAGAAGCCTGTTCAGGAAATACAAACCTCTGGATTAAGCGTACGTGAACTCGACCTATATAATATATAATGCACACATTGTGAATGAAGGTCGCGAATTCACCGGTGCGGTATATATTCGTAAAGGCTTTATCGAAGAAGTATTCGAAGGTCCCATTCCTTCTTCCTTTCTTCAATCTCATGAAAGCCTTGATGCCCATGGCAAGCTGCTGATTCCAGGTGTAATTGACGACCAGGTGCATTTCAGGGAACCCGGACTCACCCACAAAGGGGAGATTTATACAGAAGCAAGGGCTGCCGTGGCCGGCGGGGTTACGTCCTTCATGGATATGCCCAATACGCAGCCTCAGACGATCACCCTTGACGCCCTTGAGGACAAATTCAGGCGTGCAGCCGAAAGGTCGCTTTCCAACCACTCTTTTTACATGGGCGCCACAACGGAAAATATCGGTCAGCTAAGGGCTGCTGACCCGCATCATGTATGCGGTATCAAGGTTTTTCTCGGTGCTTCCACGGGAAACATGCTGGTTGATCAGCCCGATGCATTGAGGAAGATCTTCGCCATCCCCCAGCGGCTCATTGCCATTCATAGTGAAGACGAACAGACGATCAGGGCCAACCTGGCGGTTTATAAGGAAAAATACGGGGAACATATCCCTATGGAGTTTCATCCTGCCATACGGAGCGCGGAGGCTTGCTATAAATCGACAGTCCGGGCCGTAAAACTGGCGGAAGAGCTTGACACACGTCTGCATGTTATCCATATATCCACGGCAGACGAACTTCCCCTCTTCAGGAACGACGTTCCCCTGGAGAAAAAGCAAATCACCACTGAGGTTTGTGTGCATCACCTGTGGTTTGACGACAGGGATTACGCCAGGCTTGGTGCACTCATCAAGTGGAACCCGGCCATCAAATCGGTCCATGACAGGGAAGCCCTGTTTGAAGGTTTGCTGAACGGGACACTCGACATCATCGCAACCGATCATGCACCGCATACACTGGAAGAGAAAAAAAGACCATACACCTCATGCCCGAGCGGAGCACCGCTGGTTCAGCATTCCCTGGTAGCCATGCTGGAATTCTGGCATCGGGAGAAAATCAGCCTGCCGGCAATCGTGGAAAAGATGTGCCATGCTCCTGCCAGGTGTTTCCGGATCGACCGCCGGGGATACCTCAGGAAAGGTTATCATGCCGACCTGGTGCTGGTGGATACCCGTTCAAACTGGACCGTGAATCCGGGCAATATATTATATAAGTGCGGATGGTCCCCGCTCGAGGGAGTGACTTTTACTTCAAAGGTGACACATACTTTTGTAAATGGCCACCTGGCTTATGAAGAAGGCACCTTTCATGAAGAAGTGAAAGGTTCGGCGCTTGTATTCAATCCTTAAAATCATGAAAAGCTCATCCTTATTCCTGTTCAGTCTCGCTGTGACTATCCTTGCCGGCATCAGCGCCTGCCACAGGACTAATCAGCAGGCAAAACAATCCGACACTTTAAACCCAAAAGAACAGCAAATTCAAGCGGGTTCTCCGGTAAATCTGCCAGGGAGCACTATGGTGGCCGATACCATTGTGTACGATGTGCTTATCCGAAATCCGAATCCTGACGACGCATGGGCCAACCATTGCCTGAAAGGGCTCTATCACAGCAAACTTGTTGATTCAATCTTCCAAGATGTTTACACTGGCAAGCTCATACCCTATACGATATTCGAAAACAGGCCCATGACCCTTGCTGAGGTAAAAGCCCTTGAAGAAACACCCGGTTACGCCCGTACCCTGGTAGGGAAGATACAGTTTGCCGAAACCTGGTTTTACGATGCCGGTTCCGGAACCTTCCAGAAGAAGGTCATCTCCATTGCCCTTGGATATGAACGGAAGTATTCGGGAAGCGATATGGTTGATTATAAGCCTTTGTTCAGGGTGTATCTGAAATAGATAAGATTGGTTCAATAGCATTCTTCAGCAGTAAAAGCCTGAAACTGTTGGACTGAGAAAGTGTTTCCGGTGATTCACAGATGCTTCATCATTTCAAGCCTTTATTCATCTTCGTAAAAATCATCTGCATCAAGAATGTATTCAAAATTGCCTTCCCCTACAACCCTTCTCAAGGTTGCCAGAATTTTAGCTGAATTATCCCCGGGTCCCTTGGTATAAAGCGGTTTCCCATTATGACCGAATTCAATCTCATCGATCCTGATGTCAATCAAATCCGGATCGAGAATGTATTCAGTCAGGGCAAATGAAGGATGCGGTTTGAATCCTAATTCGTCTGCATAATCTATGGCGCCATATATGATATCATGCGCCAGTGAAAGATCACAGGGGATGATTATCCTTTCATTGGCCGAAAAATGAGAAATAAAATCCCGGTATTCATACTGTTCTATTGCGAATTTGAATCCGCTATCTTTCACTCCAAGGCAGTATATATCAACCAGATAAAAGCCAACGATGATTTTTCCTGAAGGCATTCTGCGACTAATGAGAAGGCTCGCCATTCCTTCGAACGTCCATCTCTCATTAATAAGACATTCAAAGAAGGGCAACTGCCTGCATTTGGTACGAATATAGACTTCAGGTGAAATCGAATGTGCATGATCCGACATAAGCAAAAGTTGTTTCTCCACACGAAGTAATGAAAACAATTTTCGAATTCCAACCAAAGAGATCATAACTTCAAAGACAATTTAACTCATATCAGATAGTAGATTGAGGCTATATAAAATAATCATGAATGCCGTCTGCCTTAATCGGATTTTAAACACGATATCATCTTATTTGTTTTATTCAGTAAACTTATCATACCATGAAAACGGCATTAATTACGGGCTCACAAAAGGGAATCGGATATGAAACTGCCCGGCAGCTTGGCAGAAAAGGGTTTCATGTGATTTTGTCTGGACGGAATAAAGAAAAGCTGGAACAATCGCTGAAAACATTGATGGAGGAAGGTATCGATGCCTCGATGCTGGTCATGGATGTGAGCGACGATTACAGTGTTACAGTTGCTGCGGAGGCGCTGGCAAAGCAAATATCGAAGCTCGATGTGCTGATTAACAATGCGGCCATTCTTATGCGTGAAGATGAAAAAGTGCTGCAGCAGGGCAATGAGGTGTTGCTTCAGACGGTCAACACCAACAGTTTCGGGCCGGTAAGGGTTAGCAGGGCTTTTCTTTCGCTGATGTCTGATTCATCCCGTATAATAAACATAACCAGTGAAGGGGGCTCAATGAGTCAGCCGGTTGGCGGGTGGTCGCCCGCTTACTGCGTGTCAAAAACCATGCTGAATGGCATTACCCGTAACATGGCGCTGGAGTTGCAGGGCAAAGGAATCGCAGTGAATGCGGCATGCCCGGGCTGGGTAAGAACCGATATGGGAGGGGCTTCTGCCCCCCGCACAGTGGAAAAAGGAGCAGAAACACCTGTATGGCTTGCATCGGAAGCGCCACAATCCCTAACCGGACGTATCTTCATGGATAAGAAGGAAATCAGCTGGTAGCAGGCCTAAGGTTACTCATACTTAAATATTTCGGCCGGATTGGTTCTTGCAGCCTTCAGAATATTGTAGGTGATGGTAGCTATCGCGACCACCAGCACGATGAGTGTGGCCAGAAGGAACTCCCATATCTGGATGCCATATTTATGGGCACCCGGCAGTCCTTTATATACCAGGTAAGCTACCGGCCAGGCGAAAAGGATGGAAATGCCCACATAGCCGAGAAACTGAACCGACAGTTTAAGGTATATTCTGCTCAGGGAGAAGCCCAGCACCTTACGGATGCCTATTTCTTTCATCTTCCTTTTCAGGAAGAATACCATCAGTCCGAACAACCCAACGGAGGAAATAATGATTGACAGCAATGCGAAGAAGATGGTGATGTTTCGGAAGCTGCTCCAGCCTTTCATCCCGGCTTCATTCTGAATTCTTCCCTGGATATGGCTGAATGCAAAGGCATCATCAGGAAAGAACCCGGAGAATTCTTCATTGGCAATGGCTTCTGCTTCCTTCTTCTTACCCGGGGCATACCGGATGGAGTATATTTTATCGCTCAGGTTTCCCGTGTCGGACAGTAATCTGTACATGTGCGGTTCATTTGGATTATGCACGGAGAAAGCAATAAAGTCCCGGACCACGCCTATCACTTCCATTTTTCTGTCGTACAAGTTGATATGCATACCCAATGGATTCTTCCAGCCAAAAACCCGGGCTGCAGTTTCATTGATCAGGCAAACATTCAGGCCATCGCGGGAATCACGGGAAAATTCCCTTCCCTGATCCAGTTTGATGCGGTAGGTGGAGAAAAAGTCGGGGCTAACATTATAAAACCTCACAAAAACTTTTTCCTCCGGACTGGCGCCTTCCCAGTTCAGGTCATCTCCGCCGGGAAGAATAAAGGGAATATAATCGGACATGCAGGCATCCTCAATTTCAGGATGTTCCAGCAGGCGTTGCCTGAGCTGATCGAAGGAACCATCCCTGGCTGTAATGATATTGGTAAAAAGGATATGCTGGGTATCGAATCCCATGTCGCAGGTAAGCATATAGTTGGTCTGCCTGTAGAAAATGAAACTCAGAACCAGAAGAAACAGGGAAATGCTGAATTGGGCAACCACGAGTATCTTTTTTGTGTTCATGCCATTCCCTGCCTCTGTGGCATATTTCTGCTTGAGAGCCATCACCGGATTAAAGGAGGCAATAATCCATGCCGGATATAATCCGGAAAGGAATCCGACCAGCAGGGTGACGAGCATAACGATGCCAATAATGGGCAGATTGCTGAAAATATGCTCTCCAACCGTAACACCAATCACCCTGTTGAACAAGGGCAGCACGAGTTCGGCAAGGAACACGCCTATGAGTCCGGCGAGAAAGGAAACCGACATGGATTCCACCAGAAACTGAAGAATGAGGCTTCGTTTTGAGAAGCCTGCAGTTTTCTTGATACCAATTTCCCTGAGCCTGCTGGTGGCGCTTGCCGTCTGCAGGTTTACGTAATTTACAGATGAGAGTACCAGGATCAGCAAGGCGATGAGCGATAGTAGTCCCTCGGCTATATAAAAGGTTTTTTCATAAAATGGATCGATATGGAGCATACGCATAGGTCTGAGGTAAGGATGATGCTCCTTTCTATAATCCTTAAGTGCATTATGAATTTTCGCATCCACGGAGGCGGG
>JAKAMP010000112.1 GCA_021812865.1 Bacteroidota bacterium
ACTTTCATTCTTGTCGAAGTTATATGCTGCCCTAGCATATGTGTCTAAAATAAATGGATTGTTAGGTTCATGTTTTAAAGGCTCATCTAATACGCTTTTGGCATGATAATAGTCCCCTATCTGATAATATTTCTCTGAGAGTCTTATTTTTTCATCATACTTATCAGATAATTTTTCTGGATAAGGAGCAACCTTGCCAATATCTTCTCCTATACTAACAATTGCAGAATCTTTGGTTGGATCACCAATTACATTCAAGAATCGAAATGCTGTGAAACTGTCTACCAAGGGAATGTCTGGATTTTCATATTTATTCTGTCCTATTATGGTTAATGATATATTTGTCATTAAAACAAAAATCTATATTTTTTTCATAGGTTTCTTTTTTTTAATAAATTAACGCACAACATATTATGTTATGCTCTCGTGTTGGATTTCGGGGATATTTCCTATCAGTTTACACAGACTTTAATTACGAGCCACAAATGTTTGCACACCACTGAAACCCGCATGCACAAAATCATGTGTGTGCGCCGTGCATCTGCCCTCAGAAAACACCTTCTGAACGGTCTGTGAAAAATTGAAAATACAAATTAAAACCGAAATGAACAACGGGTGTGCCCTATTTTCTGGGGGGGATGAAGTTAAACGGAAGGCCTGAACTATCATACGGAAAATCACGCCGATGTCGTTAGACGAACAGGTTCAGAAACTCAAGGAGGTGTTCAGGGACTGGCTAAACTACTTCCGAATGGCACTATCTAAAGCAAGCTAAAGCAAATGTTCCCTTCTCTGATATCGAGCAGTATGGCTGCCTTGACCAGCTGCCGCGTCGAAAAGCATTTTGCACAGTCGCTGATCGGAGGTGTGAAGGAGTAATATTTAGCTAGGTTTGTTGAGGAATTTTCGTTTAGGGAATCTCAGCCATTCGCTTCCAGCAGGTTATCCTGAGGGTCCATCCGGAAGAATATTTTTGCCAGCCAGTATCGGTAAATGGGATCCTGGAAGGATATTTCCCCGGCTTTATTGTCCAGGATATCCTTTTCAACGAGGGCATTCTTCGAGCGCATGACATTTGCGGAGGAGCCCAGGCGGTATTTTATGAGTACCCCGGTTGAGGTAAGCGCTTTTTCTCCTGCCAGCAGGGCCTTGAGAAAGTTCAGCTGATTGTCTGGCAGCGCTTCTGTGATGGTCGCGAACAGCAGGCTCAATTGTTCCACCAGTGATCGATGCGCCAGATACACCGTTTCATCCGTGCAGGAATGGATGGTTCTCAGCCATACCTGTTGTGAAAGCTGCTGAACGTAATAGGGATGGTTATCTGCAAGCCTTACGATAATTTCAGCCTGCGTCGCTGTAATTTTTTTCCCGGTTGCCGAAAACCGTTCAACAATGAATGTTATCCATGATTCCGTATCGATCTTTTCGAGGAAAAGCAGTTCTCCGAATTTGTAGAACGGCATCGAGGGATTGGTGAAAACATCAAGCATCATATGGCGTTTGCTCCCATAAAGGCAATAGGAAACATGCTGATGCTGCTGCCAGTGTGAGCGTAGCCGTTTCTGAAAAAACAACGGGTTGTCAAAGCCGGCCATATTTTGAAATTCATCGATGCATACCACCATGGATAGTTCTTTTTCTGTTGCCATTTTCTCTGCCAGGTCAAGGATCTCATCGGGGTTCTGTAGGAGTTCCTTCCAGTCAAAGTCAAGTGAAAATTCATTCTGGGGATCGGGGCTCAGAATGATTTTTGGAACAAGTTTCCGGAAAAAGCGTTTGGCTGCGTCAACAGCCTCCTCCCATCTGGATGATGCCGATTTGAGCACGGCCATGGCCAGCAGAGTGTAAAATTCCTCTTCGTTCCGAACGTTGAAAAGATCAACCGTGCATATCCGCAGGGAATTTTTTTGATTGAGTGCGGTCTCTGCAGCTTTTGATACAAGGGAACTCTTGCCCCAGCGCCGGGGGGAGATGATAATGGTATTGATGAGCGAGGTAAAGTTTGTCGCAAGTTGCGCCGTTTCTTTTTCCCGGTCTGTGAAATTTTCGTTTTTCGCTATTTTGCCGAAAACAAAAGGTGTTTCCATAAATATGTACTATTTATAGTACAAATATATATAACATTTTTGTTTGTAACAAATTTGTTACATACCACCAAGGAATGACCTCTGCCTTCGCTCTTTTGGCCGTCCGGGGCTAAAATGAGAAGCCTCAGGGAGCCTTCGGTATTCATCCCGCCTTTCTTGACGAGGAATAGCCCGCAAAGAACAATGCATATTGCCCTAAACCCCATTGCTGTAAATCTTTTTAAAACCGTTAATCTTATAAGGCCAGGCTGGGAATCACATTTGCGCCAACGCCGTAACGAGGTTATAGATGAACCAACCGTCGAGATCCTTGAAGGTAACGGGTTTGGCGGTCTGGCCGTCTTTCTGTATGCCGATGCCGTCTTCGTAGGGAATGAGGGTGATGATCTTCGCCAGGGGGATACGCAGACTTTTGCTTTCGGAGGCGAAATATATGTTTTTATTCGTTACCCCAAGCAGCCCGGTACCGATGGGGCTCATTTCGTTCACCTGGACAGGATTGCCCCTGAATGCCCCCGTACGGTAATACACGCCCTTCACAATGCGCACGCTGAAGCCGGATGAGCGCCCCTCGTAGACGGTACGGGTGCGCTGCTCGTATCCACCCACATGGTTGAAGGCCCAGATGAGCGTTTCGCCTTTCTGCAGCAGGAAGGGCACTGTGCCTTCTATCTTTAGCCTGGAACCGGAGATGTTCCCTTCGCTGATATCGCGCAGTACGGCAGCCTTGACCAGCTTCTGCCAGGAATCTCTGCTTTCCAGCAATGCTTTGTCTATCTGAAAATGATCGCGCAGCTGGTTCAGCTTCTCTTCTTCATCGCGCGTCAGGATGGAATCTTGCAGTACATTGTCCACCGCCCGGTCAAAGGCGGCGAGCACACATTCAGTAAACTGACCCTCATCGATAAAGCTGTTCTTTTTCAGCTTTGCCATCCCGGCATCCATCGTTCCCGGATCGGTCCCCTCGCTAAAGGATTTTGCAATCTCCGCAGTGATGGCTTCCAGTCCTTCGGCATGTTTCTTCTCGCAGTCCGCGTGAACCGAATGGAACAAACCGGCATTCTCCCTGCAGTATTTACACGTACCCATAATATCTTTAATTCAATGATTCAATGCAATGCTTTCGGCTTCATTGCTTTTATTTTCTTAATAAAGCCAGTTAATGGTTGAGGATTACTTGGTCTTCACCCAGGACTACCGGCATCCTCACCGGGCTGCTGAAGTAACGGTTAAGGTGGTCTAGTATTTCCGAGGAGAGGGCTGGTTGTGCGGGCTGAGTGGGATTGTCCGCCGGTTCTCCGGTAGCGGGGAGTGTATGAATGCCGGCAAGGAGGCGATCGTCATCCTTTGCATAAGGGGATAGCGGCTCGATCATCCTGATCCATTCCCGGAATTCTTTCCTGAACTGTTTTTCAAAGGATTGTTCACCTGAAAGCAGGGAAATAATGTTCCCGCACCAGGTAAAGCTGCTGCTGTTGAAGAGATGTTCCGGCAGCTCATGGAATATGTCCGCGATCTTGCCTGAATGCAGGAGGTACGATTCAAGCCGTGTTGCATCGGCATGGAATTCAGCGTTGCGTGGTGCTCTCAACATTGGGAACCAGCCGTTCAGAATACTGTTCTTCAGGTCGTCCTCGTGATTGAACCAGTAAAATACGCCTTCAGATGATTCCTGTTGTCCGGAGCGCTTAAAATAGCCCGGCGAATGCAGATGAATGGTCTGCGCACAAAGGGTGACTATGCGACCTGCCGCTGCAGGAAGTGAGAGATTCAGAAACCTGGGGGGATAGCCAGGTTCATCTATATTCTTCATGGTGAGAATAATTATTCCGGGTTAAATGCATAAAACGCCTTGTATTCATCGAGGGTAAACTGGTCATTTTCATCGATAAAGCCCCACGAATCCTTGTATTTCACCTTTACCCAGCCGGATGGGACCATGTCGGCATCGTCAAAAACGGGCTGGGTGTGCCTGCCAAGGTCCGTGATCACGCCAAACTTCCCGTTCTTTCTGAAAAACCCAATGCCGTTTATGAAGAATTTTCCCTTGTCGGCATATATTTCTTCGCATTTAGGCCCTATAATGTACCGGCCTTCCGGGATGTTCATCACGCCCCATTTGCCCTGGATAAACACCGGTGCAATATCATCAGGGTAACCGATATAGTCGTATATGGGATCCACAAGCCATTTTAACGGCTGCCCTGCCACAACTATGCCCCAAGAGCCGTTAAAACAGGCAACCACCCGGTCACCCGGCTTCAGAAACTGCCCGTCCAGGTGCATAAACTCATCATACAAAGGGGGAAGGAGAAGCTCCCCCGCGGCGTTTTTCAGTCCGTACAGGCCATTCCCGACAAAGAGTCCGGCAGACCAGTCAAAGGCCCTGCAAAGGTCTGCATATTCGTCATTCGTTTGCCCACTCCTTTCCAGTTCAAGTCTACGTTGAAGCCCGGCTTGCGATGGCCGGGGCTTTTTCCCCTCATTTCCCCACATGTTTTTCTACCATTTTGAGTATGTATATGTGGTGTATGTATAGTTTTGTTTAACAGTCAGTATCATAAATAAAACATATCTAAAGCAGTCTGTATAAAGCGATCGGGGCATCCTGAAGTAATTTTTGCGATGATCATTTCCCAGTGTCTCATTATGAAATGGTTAAGGATGAAGCTGCGCTTCCCCATGAAATGAAGCCTTTTCGCCCCAAAACCAGGTTTCACTACGCGAAAATTAATGATTATCGTTATTCGTTATCTGCCGTTCGTCACTTTTTGTATTAAATGTGTATTATAATGAATGAAAGGCTTGATTTTTAGTGCGGATTGTATGGCATAAGACAATTTCGGATAGCCGGGGTATGATTTTCTCGAACGATTTATAAAGATTTCGGAGGGTTTGAATGGAGGAATGGATAAGAGGGGGGGTGTTTCAGGTTTGATGTTTCAAGTTAAAATTTAAAGGGCTGGCTACGAAGTCACTAAGTCGCTTAGTGGTTCGGACTGGGCAGCTAATAGAAGCGGGAAGAATCCTTACCATAAAAAATCAGGCAACAGCCAAGGACCAACGGTCAGCAGCGTTGAATCTATCCATCTTTTAATCCGTACTCACAAAAATTTTTCCTCGAAAGCTTGTCAAACCCTTTTCATTTCTAATTTTGAAAGACTATTGGAATCCGTTAAAAAGCACAACATGAAAACAAATTCTGCTTTCCGCCTGAAATGGCTGTTTCTGTCGTGTATCCTCCTTCTTTCCTTCACTTCGTGTAAAACCCGTACAAAGATTGACCTGCTGGCCAGTCCATCGGACAGCGTGCGCATTTTTTCATCCGACACCCTGCTGGTGAATGTCTTCAACTGGGCCAGGAAAACATCCGATGGATTTGTGGGGAAGGACAGTGATCCGGTAGGTCCCTGGTACGAGGCTGCCCTGCCCGGCAGGGAGGCATTCTGCATCAGGGATGTGAGCCACCAGTGTATAGGGGCGGAAATTCTGTGGCAGGGAAAGCAAAACCTGAATATGTTCCGCAGGTTCGTGGAGAACATTTCCGCAGGCAAGGATTATTGTTCGTACTGGGAGATCAACCGCTACAACAAGCCTGCTCCGGTGGATTATGCATCCGACGATGATTTCTGGTACAACCTCAATGCCAACTTCGACATCATCGACGCCTGCTACAAGCTGTATGAATGGACGGGCAATAAAACCTACCTCAGCGACAGCATCTTCGACAACTTCTTCCGTCAAACCCTCAACCAGTATGTGGACCGCTGGCAGTTGCAGGCCGACAGGATCATGGACCGTCCGGTACGGATGAACCGCAAGCCCGGTACCAGGCGGTTTGCCTATGCCAGGGGCATTCCCTCGTACGATGAATCGCAGGACGGCCTCACGGTGAGTGCCGACCTGCTGGGCATGATATTCAACGGTTTTAGAACCTATGCGCAGATGCTCAACCTGCGGGGCGACAGCACAGAAGCCCTTGCCTATGCAGCCAGGGCGTCACAGTATAAAAGGCTCATCGATTCGCTCTGGTGGGACCCTGCAAGCCAGTCGTATTATGGATTCTTCAAGACCGACAGGAAATTCTACCCTGGGGGAACCGCCAACAGCGAGTTTCTGCTGTGGTATGGCGCCATGGACGATTCGGCGAGAATAGTCAAATCGCTTCGCGACATACGCAATTCGCAGGTGGAGGTGCTTTCGTACCTGCCCATGCTGTATTACCGCTACGGGCTGAATGCGGAGGGTTATGATTTTCTTGGGAAGATATATACCGATAAACGTCGCAATTACCCTGAAGCCTCTGCAGCCGCCATCGAGGCGATCGTGCGGGGCATGATGGGCGTACAGCCGGAGGCGTCGAAAGGGCTGGTGATCACCTGTCCGCGACTGACCAACTCAACGGCCTGGACCACGGTCGAGAACATACCCGTTTTCTGCGGGCTCATTTCAGTGAGTCACCTTTCGCAGACCCATACCTTCTTTGCGAATAAGTCGGGCAACACCGTGAACTGGCGGGCTGCCTTCCAGGGCAACTTCCCCGCGATCAAACTGAACGGGCAGAAGCTTCCGGCCAGCCATTTCAGAGATGCCGCCGGGCAGGTGCACAGCTATGCCGATGTGGTGGTCCCTGCCGGTTCGCAGGCAGAGGCCGAAGCAGCGGGGGAGTGAAAAGCTGCGAAAGACCTGTAATTTTGTTTGTTTGGCATGCAATTCATCCATTTTAAATACTATCTAATCCAACTTCCATGGACCTGAAATTTCCCAAAAACATTCATCCTCAGCTGGGGTACTATGTTTACCTATACCGCGATCCTTTCACGGATGAGATTTTTTATGTTGGCAAGGGCAACGGCAACCGTGCTTTTGCGCATCTTGACGAGGTTTCGGAAAGTGACAAGGTACAGCGCATCAACAAGATCAGGAACCGGGGCGCAGAGCCTTTAATTGAGATACTTGTGCATGGACTCGAAGATGAGCTTACGGCCATGAAGATTGAGGCATCGGTAATTGATCTTTTTGGTCTGGACAAGCTTACCAACCAGAAGAGGGGATACGAATCGCGCGAATTTGGCCGGATGACTGTTCAGCAAATTATTGCCACCTACCAATTGGAACCTGTGACCATTACCGAGCCTAGCCTGCTCATCAATCTCACCCGTACTTTTCGGTATGGCATGAGCCGGATTGAGTTATACGAGGTCACACGTGCCGCATGGAGACTGGGACCAAACCGTCAGAAAGCGATGTATGCCATGGCCGTGTATTCGGGAATCGTGCAGGAAGTGTACCGCATCGGAGGCTGGTTTCCTTTCCATTCGACACTCAGCGAAAGGCATGATGAAACTTTTCAGCAGGTAACCGATGAACGGTGGGAATTTGTGGGCAATATCGCGGAAGATGCCGTACGGGAAAAATACCTTTATAAGGATGTATCGGAATGGATGGCCCCCCAGTACCCGGTTAGTTATATCCGCTGCGACTGAGGCATGAAAACCATTTCATTTTCTCGTCCTCATCCATTTTTTGATCTCGTTCACCCTTTTTTCGGCCAGGTCGTAATAGCTGTAGGAGAGCAACTGGTTTTTTTCGGTATCGAAAGTTGAAAAGGCCATCCTGACCTTGCGTTCCGTTCCTTCGCCCTGCCTTGCAGGCCTGGTTTTCAGAAAGGCTTCATAATAAGGAAGGCTGTTTACCGGGTCTTTCAGCTCGTTATCGTACTGCCAGGCCAGGTTATACAGCAGCATGGTATCGGAAGGGT
>JAKAMP010000113.1:0-3239 GCA_021812865.1 Bacteroidota bacterium
ATCTGTTGTGTAAGCAATGATTTGTTTCGCCGGCCGGATATCGGATTGACAATGAACAATATAGGCTCTCTGTTGGAACGGTATTTCAAATTGATGCGGATTTATTCAGTCTTTTCGAATGTGTACGTAAAGTTGCACAAATTTATGCTTTCCTCCGAAAATGAGGTTGTTTTTCGTATTTGTTTTCGGGAACCGCTCCCCTGAACGGAACTTTCAGTCTCTGCCAAATCCCCGGTTCCGGTTCCCTGAAACCCTGAATATTAAGGTTCCCGGCAACAATGACAACCCTATGGACGTTAGAATCAATGCGCATCCTTGCATTTTTTTAACTTTGTAGAATTATGTAAGTTTGGAAGAATGAAAACCGCCCGAATCCTGATCTTACTTTTCTTTTTATTTCCCGCGCAGCCTATACTCTTTGCGCAAATCGGCGGTACCCATACTTTCTCATTCCTCGACCTGCCTAACTCCGCACGCATAGCTTCCTTAGGCGGTAAAATGGTGGCGGTAAACGACCATGACCCTGACCTGGTATATTTCAACCCTTCCCTGCTCGACTCGGGAATGAATGAACAGGTCACCCTCAACTATATCCTTTATTTCGCCGGGATCAATTACGGGTACGCTTCATACTCCAGGTCATTCGGCCATACCGGCAACTTCGCAGCAGGGATCAGTTACATTAATTACGGCGATTTCACCGCGGCTACCGAAAACGGAACCATCACCGGGCAGTTCAGGGCGGCTGAGTATGCGCTCAACCTGGTCTGGTCCAGGCAGATCGATTCGTCTTTCACGGTGGGTGTGGCCCTCAAACCTGTTTATTCCTCCCTTGAAAATTACAGGGCATTCGGATTGGCTACCGACCTTGGGGTTACCTATCATTCGCGCGACGGACTCTTTGCCGCCTCCCTGGTCATGCGGAACCTCGGATTCCAGTTTAAAGGATATTATGAAGGCAGTCATGAACCCCTCCCTTTCGATATTGAAATAGGCGTATCCCAGAAACTCAGCCATGCCCCGTTCCGCTTCATCTTTACCGCCCAGCAGCTCCAGAAACCCGATATGACCTATACCTTACCCGAAAACCTTCAGCAAACCGACCCCGTTACCGGTCTCCCCGTAAAGCAGAATGAATTGACCTCCTTGTCAGACAAGTTTCTCAGGCATATGGTAGCCGGAGTGGAATTCCTGCCCGTGAAAGGTTTCTGCCTGCGAATGGGCTACAACTATCAGCGCCGGAAAGAGATGCTCGTGGACGCCCGCAGCGGAATGGTGGGCTTTTCATGGGGTTTCGGACTCAAAATCAATAAGTTCAATCTGAATTACGGCAGGGCTACCTACCACCTGGCTGGTGCATCCAATCATTTTTCCATCAGCACCGATCTTTCATCCTTCTACAAAAAGCAATGATAATCTTTGATTTTACCCGATTGCCATGATGAATAAAAACCTGGTCATAGCCGTCGACGGCCACTCCTCATGCGGGAAAAGCAGTTTCGCCAAATCGATCGCAAAAAAATACGGATTAATCTATATTGACAGCGGCGCCATGTATCGCGCCGTAACGCTGTATGGAATAGAAAAAGGTCTGTTTTCTGCCGGGAATATCCATCAAAATGCCCTGATTGAAGCCCTGCCTTCCCTCTCCATCCGTTTTACCTACAACCCTTCTCTAAGCCGTTATGAAACATGGCTCAACGGCAGGAATGTGGAAGAGAATATCCGCCATATCGAAGTTTCAGCCAGGGTCAGCCAGGTGGCAAAGATCAGGGAAGTGAGGCAGCAATTGGTACAAATGCAGCGCGATATAGGTAAAAACAAAGGCATTGTGATGGACGGACGCGATATCGGCACTGTGGTTTTCCCGCAGGCCGATCTGAAGATATTCATGACCGCCAGCCTGGAGGTGCGCACCGGTCGCCGGTACAAGGAACTGATCGGGAAGGGAGAAAAGGTTTCCCGGGAAGAGGTGATGGAAAACCTCAGAACCCGCGACCAGATCGATTCCACCCGCGAGGAAAGTCCCCTGCGACAGGCCCCCGATGCCCTCGTTCTCGATAACAGTTTTCTCACTCCCGGCGAGCAGATGGAATGGCTGGAAAATATCCTGATAGAAAAAGGATTAGCCTGAACTGCTAATGATTCGGCCAACAGGTATTTCTTCCCTCCAATGCCCCGGGAATTGAGTATATTTACAGCCGGTATAGAATCATTGACATTCCCTGGAATGAAAATCATATGTCTGCAAAAATACACATCATCGAGATTGATCCCTATGCAGGCTTTTGCAGCGGTGTAAAAAAAGCCATCAGTTCTGCCGAAGAAGCCTTGGAAGAAGGTCCTTTGTGCAGCCTGGGATCGATTGTGCATAACGACGAAGAGGTGCTGAGGCTCGAGCGCAAAGGCATGAAGACCATTTCTGCAGACGATCTGGCTGAAAATAAAGGAAAAAAGGTATTCCTCCGTACCCACGGCGAACCTCCGGAAACATACCTTAAGCTTAAAGCGAAAGAATTTGAATATATCGATGCCACCTGCCCGGTGGTAAAGAAACTTCAGGAAAGGGTGAAGAAAGCTACCGAACGGGTCGCCATGGAAAAAGGGCAGGTGGTGATCTACGGGAAAAAGAACCACGCTGAAGTAATCGGCCTGATCGGTCATTCCGAAGGGAAAGCCCTGGTCATTGAGAACCGGAATGATCTCGAACAGATTGATTGTTCGCGTCCGGTGGAAATCTTCTCACAAACCACCATGAAACCCGAAGGTCTTGAGGAACTGAAACACCTTCTCGAAGAACGCATCACAACCCTTGGGCTCGATCCTTCCCGGTTGCTCAAAATTCATAACACCATCTGCCGGCAGGTGTCGGGTAGGGAAGAAACGGTGAAAGCCTTTGCCTCCCGCCATGATGTCATTCTATTCGTAAGCGGCCGGAAAAGTTCCAACGGGGCCATGCTGTATGCCTACGCCTGCGAAGTCAATCCGCATTCATACCGGGTTTCGGGTCCAGCGGACGTTCAGAAGGAATGGCTCAGCGAAGGTTTTTCCATAGGAATCACAGGCGCCACCTCTACTCCTCCCTGGCTCATGGAAGAAGTGCGCAAGCCGCAGGAACGCAAAGCATGTTCTTTCGAGAGGATTTATTTTTCGAGGGGAAACGATCAGGATATTTATAATGAGAGGAAAAAACTGGGAGAGCTGCTTGTTCCTTCGATAATGAAATCGATTGATAATGA
>JAKAMP010000113.1:3249-7838 GCA_021812865.1 Bacteroidota bacterium
GAAGAAGTGCGCAAGCAGGTAAAAGTGCTGCTGCAAACAGAATGAACATTTGCTGTATACAGGAAAGACGCATACAGAATATATTTTTGACCCCACCAATTACCGCCTGATGAAAGGCTCACCGCTCTTCGCTGATATCATTCTTCCTTTGCCACTGGTCAGGAATTATACCTTTCTTGTACCCGAAGAGCTCATATTGCAGGCGGCAATTGGTAAACGCGCTGTGGTGCAGTTTGGCGAAAAGAGGCTTTACAGCGGCATGATTGAAAGGCTTCATCATGAAGCCCCGGAGACCGGCGTCATCAAGCCCCTCCAGACCATTCTCGACGATGAACCCGTGGCTCTGGATTCCCAGATAGGGCTGTGGAAGTGGATGGCCGATTACTACATGTGTACCATGGGAGAGGTGTACAAGGCAGCCCTTCCCTCCGCACTGAAACTGGAAAGCGAAACGGAGATCAGGCTGGTTCCCGGTGAATTTGACATGGAAATGCTCAGTGACGCAGAAAAGGCCATGATCAGCCAACTGGGGAATAAAGACAAAATGAGCCTGGGAGAAATATCAACCTCCTTCAGGAGCCAGGGAAATGCTTTGAGCGTGGCCCGTTCCCTTCTGCAGAAAAATATAGTGGAAGTTTCCGAAACCCTGGTGGAAAAGCCCGCCCGTAAAAAAGAAAAGATACTCAGTCTTCTGCCTGAATTCTATGATGCGGAAAAGTACCGGAACCTTTTTATCCAATTGAAAAAGGCTCCCGAACAGATCCGCGCTTTATCGGCATTTTCCAGGCTGGCGGGCAATCCGGAAAACGGCATTCCTGAGCCGGTGAGCTGGGATGAGTTGCTGGCCGAAGAAAGTGTTAAAGCCTCTGCCCTGAAAGCGCTTGTCAAAAGAAACATCCTGGCAGAAAGCTGGAAAACCGCCGGCTTACAGCCAACCCTTTCACCGGTAAAGGAAACAAAAACCCTCAATAGCTCCCAGCAACTGGCCATGCAGCAACTGAAGCAGCAGATGGAAAATTTCGATGTGGTACTGCTGCACGGTGTCACCTCGAGCGGAAAGACGGAAATTTACATCCGTCTGATCGCAGAATGCCTGGAACGGGGCGAGCAGGTGCTTTACCTTCTACCCGAAATTGCCCTTACCACCCAGATCATAAACCGCCTGCGGGCTGTATTCGGAGATCAGACAGGAGTCTATCACTCACGCTTTTCGGGAAGGGAAAGGCTCGGCACCTGGTACCGGATGCTGGAAAAGGATCCTAGCCGCAGGCTGAAGATTATACTCGGGGCCCGGTCGGCCATTTTCCTGCCTTTTCATAAGCTGGGAATGGTCATTGTGGATGAGGAACACGAAAATACATACAAGCAATTCGATCCCGCTCCCCGTTATCATGCCCGCGACACAGCCATCATGCTTGCCCATATGCACGGGGCAAAGGTAATCCTTGGTACCGCCACACCTTCTGTTGAAAGCTTTTTCAATGCCCGCCTGCAGAAATACGGTATGGTGTACCTCGGCGAGCGGCACCGGCAACTGGAATTGCCCGAAATCAGGATCGTTGACCTGGCCCATGCCTATAAAAGCAGGCAGATGCAGGGCGAATTTTCAAACCAGTTGCTCAAAGAAATCCAGCGTTGTCTGGAAACCCGCGAGCAGGTCATCCTCTTTCAGAACCGGCGCGGGTATTCGCCATTTGTGCAGTGCCACGACTGCGGCTGGGTGCCCTACTGCAGGCATTGCGACGTGGCGCTTACCTACCATAAAGCCTCTGCTTCGCTGGTGTGCCACTACTGCGGTTATACCCGGCATATGCCCACCCAGTGCGATGCCTGTCAAAGTACCGACATACGCACCAAAGGATTTGGCACAGAGAAAATACAGGACGAACTACGCTTCATCTTCCCTGATGCACACATAGCCCGTCTGGACCTCGACGTGGCCCGCTCCCGCAAAGCATACGAAAATATCATCGGGAGTTTTGAAAAGAGGGAGATCGACATCCTGATCGGCACACAGATGATCTCCAAGGGGCTTGACTTCGACCATGTGAGCCTGGTTGGGATTCTGAATGCTGACAACATGCTCAATTATCCCGATTTCAGGGCATTTGAACGCAGCTTCCAGCTCATCACGCAGGTGAGCGGGCGCGCAGGAAGAAAGGGGAAACGCGGACTGGTACTCGTGCAGACGTTCACTTCCAAACATCCCGTGCTTAAAGACGTGGTGAATAACGATTTCCTGCATATGATGGAGGTGGAACTGGCCGAACGCAAAAAATACCACTACCCGCCTTATGTACGCATGATCCGGCTGAGCATACGGCACAGGCAACAGGAAACGGCTGAGGCATTCGCCTCACTAATAGCCTCCGAACTGAGAACACTGAAACAGGTGGAAGTGCTCGGGCCGGGCGCTCCTCCCATTAGCAGGCTCCGGAACGAATATATACGCGAGATTCTGGTAAAAATCCCGCGCAGTGAATCCATCCAGGCTATGCGTGAAGCCATACTCAGCATCTTCGAAAAATACCATGAACAAAAAACCTTCACTTCTGTAAGACTCATGGCTGATGTTGACCCTCAATGAGCGGCCTTACCAACACGTCAGTACCTTTCAAGCATAGTCAGCCATATGAAAACAAATACTGTCGTATTTCCGAGGTTTTCGTTAATTTCGCATTTGTATTCACAACTCAAATCCAAATGCCGTGGATAAAAATGCCGTATCCGACCTTTTCAGAAAATTTGAATCGCTTACCATCGTAGTGATTGGCGATGTGATGATCGATTCGTACCTCTGGGGCAAGGTTGACCGGATATCCCCCGAAGCCCCTGTGCCGGTGGTTTCATCTTCCCATAAGGAAAACAGGCTCGGCGGGGCTGCCAATGTGGCCCTTAACCTGAAGAGCCTGGGTGCAAAGGCCGTTATGTGCTCGGTTATTGGCTCCGACGGGAACAGCTCTCTCTTCAGAAATCTGATGAAGGACGAAAACCTGGCAGATAATCTGATCGTGGAAGATCGTGAACGCATCACCACCATCAAAACCAGGATCATCAGCGGTAGTCAGCAGTTACTGAGGGTCGACGAGGAAAATGTTCAATACCTTTCTAAGGATACGGAAAAACTCTTTGCCGAAAAGCTTATGGCTTACCTTTCTCATAATAAGGTTGATGCCATTCTGTTCCAGGATTATGATAAAGGGGTGATCACCCCGGCCCTCATTGAACAAATCACCGAAACAGCCAATGTTAAAGGAATTCCCACGCTGGTTGATCCCAAGCGAAGAAACTTCGATGCGTACCGGCATGTAAGCCTGTTCAAGCCCAATTTCAAGGAATTCCTTGAAGGACTGAAAACCGATTTCGACAGGCACAATATGAACCAGTTGCATGCCGCCTCCCGTGCCTACCTGGAACAATCGCAGAACAGGTTCTTGCTGCTCACCCTGTCCGACCTGGGGATTTTCATTACCGACGGACAAAAGCACCGGCTCATTCCTGCTCACAAACGCGATATTACCGATGTTTCGGGTGCAGGCGATACCGTGATCAGCGTAGCCGCTTTGTGTATGGCTTCTCATTGCAATCCCGCCGAAACGGCTGCCATGGCCAACCTCGCAGGCGGACTGGTATGCGAAAAGATTGGCGTGGTGCCGGTGGAACGCGAGAGACTTATGCAGGAAGCCCTATACATTGATGTAATCTGGTAGATTGTCTATCAGGATGTAATTTTGTATTCCTTGTTATCAGGGCATTACCCGGAAAATGAGCCAACGTTGCAGCTGAATCAACCTCGCTTCTTTTCAATCAGGAAAAAATCCTTACCTTTGTGCCGGTTCTTTAAAACGAAGCCAAAAGGGTATTTCCTTATGAAAATATTCGGGGTGTAGTCCCGCAAACGGCGGGACACCCCGTTCGGATTTCCTTCTTCATCTGAAAAGAAATTCTGAGGTGGAACCTTTTTTTTCGGGGTGTAGCGCAGTTGGCTAGCGCACCACGTTCGGGACGTGGGGGTCGTGTGTTCGAGTCACATCACCCCGACCATTATCAAAATATGGCCTTGTAAATCAAATAGTTACAAGGCCATATTCATTAGTTATACAAAATGTAGTACAATTAGTTTATACTTTATAATATTTTGATTTTAATCAAGGCCAGCTAAAGTATCGTTCTCGACCAATGCAGTCGCTAAATATCTCAGATCCTGAAACATGAACGCCAGTAAGCAATGGTTCGAGAAATTTAATAATGCACAAGCTGCGTTAAAAAGGATCGTAGGACTGAAATGGCACTAATACCACCGAGCAGATTGCTGTCTGACCCCTGTTGAGTTGATTCTGAATCTGACCATTTTTTCACTTGCAGTGAATAACTCAGCAATTTCCTTTATACTTCGATTTCTGTGAATATGCCAAAGTAACGCTTCCCTTGGCAGTTGTAAACAACCTCCAAGCCATTCGGCTTCTTTTTCTTGTTGTTCATTAAAAGTACGCAACAAAATATCCTCCCCATCAATTCTACTGCTACCACAGGTTTCATGATTACAAACAACATGCGCAAGTTCATGCATCAAGTCACTTTCCTGCCTA
>JAKAMP010000114.1 GCA_021812865.1 Bacteroidota bacterium
CATTTCAGCCAACGGGTTGGTCTGGTCCATGAACTGGGAAAGCTGGTTGGTGCCAAAGAAAGTGTTGATCACCGACGAGAGCGTTTTTGCATTGATCAGGTCGATGGGCGTGAACACCTCATTGTCGCGTACATTCATGCGTTCGCGGATGGTACGGGCCATACGGGCCAAGCCTACCGAAAACTGGTTTGCCAGCTGTTCACCCACGGTTCTCACCCTACGGTTGCTCAGGTGGTCGATATCATCCACATCGGTTTTCGAGTTGATCAGTTCGATCAGGTACTTGATGATGCTGATGATGTCTTCACGGGTAAGAATCTTGGTTTCCAGAGGAATGTCGAGTCCCAGTTTCTTGTTGATCCGGTAACGTCCAACATCACCGAGGTCATACCGCTTATCGGAAAAGAACAGTTTGTCGATCACATCCCTTGCCGTAGCCTCGTCGGGCGGCTCGGAGTTGCGTAACTGGCGGTAAATATGAAGCACTGCCTCCTTTTCGGAGTTGCAGGGGTCTTTCTGCAGGGTATTGTAAATGATGGCATAATCGTTCTGGTTCTGGCCTTCCTTGTGAAGCAGGATAGTTTTTGCGCCGGAATCGACGATCAGGTCCACATGGCGGTCTTCGATCACTGTTTCACGGTCGATCACCACCTCATTGCGTTCGATGGATACCACTTCACCGGTATCTTCATCGACGAAATCTTCGATCCATGATTTCAACACGCGGGCAGCAAGCTTGCGGCCTACGAGTTTTTTAATGGCAGTTTTGGAGACTTTGATTTCGTCAGCCAGGTCGAAAATCTCGAGGATGCTTTTATCATTTTCGTAACCGATAGCCCTGAGGAGGGTGGTTACGGGGAGTTTCTTTTTACGGTCGATGTATGCATACATCACATTATTGATGTCGGTGGCAAACTCGATCCAGGAGCCCTTAAAGGGGATGATCCTGGCCGAATACAGTTTGCTGCCGTTGGGATGGATGCTCTGGCCGAAGAATACGCCTGGAGAACGATGGAGCTGTGACACCACAACCCTTTCGGCACCGTTGATCACGAAAGTGGCGCGTTCGGTCATATAAGGGACGACCCCGAGATAAACATCCTGCACAACGGTATCGAAGTCCTCATGTTCGGGATCCGTACAATATAATTTCAATTTGGCTTTGAGTGGCACGCTGTAGGTCAATCCGCGCTCAAGACACTCATCAATGATATATCGTGGAGGGTCAATGTAATAATCGATAAATTCGAGCACGAAATTGTTCCGGGTGTCGGTGATGGGAAAATTCTCCTGGAAAACCTTATAGAGACCTTCGCTCTTCCTGTTTTCAGGGGAAGTATCCATCTGGAAAAATTCCTGGAAAGATTTCAGCTGAATCTCGAGAAAGTCGGGATAGCTCAGCTGATTTTTCGTTTTGGAGAAACTTATCCGGTCGTTGGTATGAGATTTCAGAGACATGTGGATAATGAATTAATTGAACCTGGCGCAATGACAAAAAGGCTTGGGTTTCCGGCGCGCGGAAACCCAAACCTGTATAGCTCAATAAGATGATGTAACCCTATTTAAGTTCAACTTCAGCTCCTGCCTCTTCTAACTGTGCTTTAATGGATTCTGCTTCTTCTTTAGATACGCCTTCTTTCACGGGCTTGGGAGCTGCGTCAACCAGTTCCTTGGCTTCTTTTAGGCCGAGATTGGTAATGTCCTTAACCAGCTTAACGATCTGTAGTTTGGCTCCGCCTGCTGATTTCAATACAACATCAAATTTGGTCTTTTCCTGGGCGGCAGCACCACCTTCAGCGGCAGCCGGGGCTGCAATAACAGCAGCAGCGGCTGCAGGTTCGATGCCATATTCATCTTTCAAAATCTTAGCCAATTCGTTTACTTCCTTTACGGTAAGGTTCACCAACTGTTCTGCTAATGCTTTTAAATCTGCCATTTTCCTATGAATTTAAATGAATAAAACAATTACTGAGATTAATTTTTATTTTCCAAAGTTTTGAGCACACCGGTGAGAATATTGCTGCCCGAATTGAGAGCGCCAATGACGTTGCGCATGGGCGACTGCAGGAGCAGAATAACATCTCCGATAAGTTCATTTTTGGATTTCAGGTTGAAGAGAGCATCCAACTGGTTCTCTCCAAAGTAAACAGACTCTTCAACGAAAGCGGCCTTGAATACAGGTTTTTCTTTCGTTTTGCGGAATTCCTTGATGAGTTTTGCAGGAACATTTGCGGTTTCGCAAAACATCACGGCGGTATTCTGTTTCAGAGCCGGATAGAGTTCATCGTAGCTACCTTCATATCTTTCAAGCGCTTTTTCAAGCAGGGTATTCTTCACTACCAGCAGTTCGATGTTCTTTTCAAAACATTTTCTCCTGAGCACAGAGGTATCCTCGGCATTCAGGCTGCCTATATCGGTAATGTAGAAATTCTTGAATTGATCGATCTTCTGGATCAGGTCATCGATAATTCTGTTTTTATCCTCTTTTTTCATTCTTCTTCCTTTGTTTCAGGCAAAACGCCTGAAAGGTTTTTAACTACTCATCGATAGATTTCGTATCCACCTTGATACCAGGGCTCATGGTAGTTGACAGGTACACACTTTTAATGTAGGTACCTTTGGCTGCCGAAGGTTTGAGTTTGATCACGGTGTTGAGAAATTCCTTGGCATTATCAAGAATCTGGTTGGGAGCAAAAGATGCTTTCCCGATACCGCAATGAATAATACCGAATTTGTCAACTTTGAAATCAATCTTACCCATTTTAACCTCTTTCACGGCTTTTCCTACTTCCATGGTTACGGTTCCACTTTTGGGATTGGGCATGAGTCCGCGGGGGCCGAGGATTTTACCCAGGGCTCCGACTTTACCCATCACAGAAGGCATGGTGATGATCACATCTACATCGGTCCATCCGTTCTTGATTTTCTCAACGAATTCGTCGAGTCCCACGTGGTCAGCGCCGGCATCTTTAGCTTCCTGCTCCTTATCGGGGGTGCAGAGAACCAGAACGCGGGTCTGTTTACCTGTTCCATGGGGCAAGGTAACGATACCGCGAACCATTTGATTGGATTTGCGGGGATCAATACCCAGGCGCACGTCGATATCCACCGAAGCATCGAATTTGGTAAAGGTAACTTCCTTCACCAATTCTGCAGCCTCAGTAAGCTTGTAACCCTTTCCGGGCTCAACTTTTTGAAAAGCCGCTTTTCTCTTCTTTGTTAATGTAGTCATCTCAAAAGCGTTCTTTAATTATTTAACAAAAGGAGAGTCACCTTTGATGGTTATCCCCATGCTTCGGGCAGTTCCAGCAACCATTTTCATGGCTGATTCAATCGTGAAAGCGTTTAAATCAGGCATCTTGTCGGTTGCAATGGTGCGTACCTGGTCCCAGGAAACAGAACCAACCTTATCGCGGTTAGATTCCTTGGAACCCTTCTGTACCTTTGCAGCTTCCATGAGCTGTACTGCTACCGGTGGAGTTTTAACGACAAAATCAAAGCTTTTGTCGCTGTATACGGTAATAATAACCGGTAACACTTTCCCGGCGCTGGCCTGTGTTCTTGCATTAAATTGCTTGCAGAACTCCATGATGTTCACTCCCTTGGAACCAAGTGCTGGACCCACTGGAGGAGATGGATTGGCTGCGCCTCCTTTAATCTGTAATTTAATTAATCCTGCTACTTCTTTTGCCATAATTTAAACCTATTACAGTCTCTCGTTATCAACATGTATACCGTTTGTTTGTGATGACCACTCAGGAAGCATTCATGGGTTATTGCAATCATCCGGCACACAATACGTTTATAAATATATCTTATTCTGAAAACTCTATTCCTTCTCCACTTGCATGAAACTAAGCTCAAGGGGAGTCTTTCGGCCGAAGATTTTCACCATCACCTTCAGCTTTTTCTTTTCTTCGTTTACCTCTTCAATAACGCCGGTAAAACTGTTGAAAGGGCCATCGGTCACTTTCACAGATTCGCCCACTATGAACGGGGTAGTCAGTTCTTCATCGGTAGCGGCCAGTTCATCGACTTTTCCAAGGATACGGTTAATTTCTGCCAACCTCAGGGGAGTAGGTTCGTCGCCTTTTGAGCCGAGAAAGCCAAGAATGTTAGGAATATTTCGCAGTATGTGGGGAATTTCCCCAATCAGGTTCGCTTCGATGACAACATATCCCGGGAAATAAGGACGTTCCTTGCTGATTTTTTTCCCGTTCCTGATCTGGTATACTTTTTCCTGGGGGATCAGTACCTGGGAAACATAATCCTGCAAACCAAGGCGGGCGATTTCGTTTTCGATCAGTTCCTTGGCCTTTTTTTCCTTACCTCCTATAGCACGAAGAACGTACCATTTTTTCGTGGCATCCGACATGGACAGACTATATTATCATCTGGTAAATAAAATGCATGATTTTCTGGAAGGAGAAGTCCATAACAAAAACAATAACCGCAAAGATGAGCGAAGCCACCATTACGATCAAGGCGCTGTCCTGCAATTCTCTCCAGGTAGGCCAGGTCACTTTGTGGACCAGTTCTTTGTAAGCCTCTTCGATGTATGCCTTAATTTTCATTACAGTATGTGCAAACATTGGGTTTGCACGGGAGGAGCGACTCGAACGCCCGACACCTGGTTTTGGAGACCAGTGCTCTACCAACTGAGCTACACCCGTGTCTTTGATAAACAGGAAGCAGGCCATTAAGCCTGCGTCCAGAAAGAAAATTTATTACTATTCAATAATTTCAACTACACGGCCTGCACCCACCGTTCTGCCACCTTCGCGTATAGCGAAGCGGAGACCCTGGTTGATAGCCACGGGGTAAATCAGGTTAACCGTAATGGTTACGTTGTCACCGGGCATTACCATTTCGCGACCTTCGGGAAGAGTGATCTCACCGGTTACGTCGAGGGTTCTCAGGTAGAACTGGGGACGATAGTGCTGGTGGAAAGGAGTGTGACGGCCACCTTCTTCTTTCTTCAGAACGTATACTTCAGCTTTGAAAACGGTATGGGGAGTGATCGAGCCGGGTTTGGCAATAACCATACCCCTCTTGATTTCCTTCTTGTCGATACCGCGGAGGAGAAGACCAACATTGTCGCCAGCTTCACCACGATCGAGAATCTTGCGGAACATTTCAACACCGGTAACCACGCTCTTCTTTTCAGCGCCAAGACCAACGAGCTGAACTTCTTCACCTGTAGTGATAACACCCGTTTCAATTCTTCCGGTAGCAACCGTACCACGGCCGGTGATGGAGAATACGTCTTCAACAGGCATAAGGAAAGGCTTTTCATTTTCGCGGAGCGGAATGGGGATATAGCTATCCACAGCGTCCATCAGTTCGAGAACTTTTTGTTCCCACTTGGCATCGCCTTCCATAGCGCCGAGAGCTGAACCGCGGATGATGGGGGTGTTGGCGCCGTCGAATTCATAGAAATCGAGCAGTTCGCGAACTTCCATTTCAACCAGTTCGAGCATTTCTTCGTCTTCCACCATATCAACCTTGTTCATGAAAACAACGATCTTGGGCACCATAACCTGGCGGGCCAGAAGGATGTGTTCACGGGTTTGAGGCATAGGACCGTCGGTAGCTGCAACAACGAGGATAGCACCGTCCATCTGGGCAGCACCTGTTACCATGTTCTTGATGTAGTCAGCGTGACCGGGGCAGTCTACGTGTGCATAGTGCCTCTTTTCGGTCTGGTATTCAACGTGCGCAGTGTTAATGGTAATACCCCTTTCCTTTTCTTCAGGAGCATTATCAATTGACCAGTAGTCCTTAACTTCAGCAAGGCCTTTCTTATTCAAAACCTTTGTAATGGCAGAAGTTAAAGTGGTCTTACCGTGGTCAACGTGTCCAATGGTACCAATATTGACATGCGGTTTAGTCCTTTCAAATTTTTCCTTAGCCATAACTTTATAATTAGTAATTAATTAGACCTATTTATTGTTTTCGATCTTTCTATTCTGAGCCAATGATGGGAATTGAACCCATGACCCCTTCCTTACCAAGGAAGTGCTCTACCCCTGAGCTACATCGGCTTATGAGCGGGAGACGAGGTTCGAACCCGCGACCCTAACCTTGGAAGGGTTATGCTCTACCAACTGAGCTACTCCCGCTTGTTAGTCCAGCGCCGGTGATAACCTTGCCGGATTTTACCATTATCCGTAGCCAAAATCACCTTCACTGAACCACCTGTGGGGAGAGGAGGATTCGAACCTCCGAAGTCATCAGACAACAGATTTACAGTCTGCCCCAGTTGGCCACTTTGGTATCTCCCCGTGTATTGTTCGAAGCCGATGGAGGGAATCGAACCCACGACCTGCTGATTACAAATCAGCCGCTCTGACCAACTGAGCTACATCGGCGATGGAAAAGAACGCGCAAAAAATCACCCTCCAAAACGGGTTGGCAAATGTATAAATTATTTGTTATAAACCAAAATAAAATTGAGATTTTGCCAAAATTAGCGTTTCAGCTTCTCCTTGTGCTTGTCAATCTGGCGCTTCAGGGCATCAATACTCTGATCAATAGCTTCCTCAAATGTCTTGCATTGCCTTTTAGCAAACAGCTCTCCACCAGGCAAAACCATCTTGATCTCCGTAATCTTGTTCCCCAATTGGTCATTTACATCCAAACGAAGTACAACTTCACAGGAAATGATGTCGTCATAAAGGTGGGTAAGTTTGTTCACCTTCTGGTTGATGAAATCAAGCAGTTTCTGGTCTGCAGTAAAATGAACGGAACTGATATTGATTTTCATAATGCAAATAGTTTATGCTCTTGGATGAGCCTGTTTATAAGCTTTTTTAAGTTTTTCAAATGTATTGTGGGTATATACTTGCGTTGCGGCTAAGCTGGCATGTCCCAGAAGTTCCTTGATGGCATTCAATTCCGCCCCCTCATTCAGCATATGAGTCGCAAAGGTGTGCCTCAGAACATGCGGGCTTTTCCTGTCGAGCGTGGTTACCAGGGAGAGGTAGGCATGAACCACACGGTATACAAATTTCGGATATAATTTCCTTCCTTTGTCTGTCACCAGAAAGTATCCTTCGTTTCCTTCAAGACCCTCACCGACTAAATATTCCCCTTTCATCTGCAGATACCGTTCAACCTGCTCCTTCATCAGTATACTAATAGGAATAATCCTTTCCTTGTTTCTTTTACCTAGCACCCTGATATTGAGAGAATGCCTGTCCACATCTCCTTCCTTCACCCCGGTAAGCTCGGAAAGCCTCATCCCGGTCTGGTATAACAAATCAATGATCAATCTGTTTCGTACGCCCCTAAAATCCTCTCCAAAATCCACCTCATCCAACAACACATCCATTCTTTCTTTTTCCACAAATCCCGGCAAATGCCTGGGCGATTTGGGAGAAAGTACCTTATTCATGGGATTGGCCGCAATATGGCCTTCGCGAAGCAAGAACCTGTAATACGATTTGAAGGCAGATATTTTCCGGTTAACCGACCTCGATGAAATTCCCTCTTCCAGCAACTCAACCATCCAGCCCCGAATAATCCTGGGTTCAATACAAATGGTACCGGCAGGGAAATCACGCCCCTGCAGGTATGCTTCAAAACCTGCCAGATCAGTGGCATAAGAACGCAGGGTATGAGGTGAACACCTTTTTTCGTGTTCAAGATATGCCAGGAAGGTGGAGACATAGTTCATGGGAAAATGATTTTTGAAAATTCAAAATCCACAATGCACAGTGCAGGATCCCACCTGACTGGAACTATTCTTCTTCCCTTTGTAGCTGCTGTAAATAAATGGCTTTGTTTATAATCGTGCGCCTTCTAACCGACGGTTTTGTA
>JAKAMP010000115.1 GCA_021812865.1 Bacteroidota bacterium
ACTGCACAGCGAAGAATATAGCCATCAGGTCAAACTAAGACTTGCAAAACTTGACAGGGAGGATCATTTATTCTTCGAAACAGCCCATCTCGCAAAAGACGAAACTCTACTGCAGTTTGAGATTAACAGCAAAGTGATTGAATTTGAAGGGCGACGGATCATCCTGAGTATATACAGGGATGTGACCGGCAAAAAAAAGAGTGAAATTGCCCTTCGTGAAAGCGAAGAAAAGTTCCGCAGCATTTTCGAAAACCATGCTGCTGTGAAATTGCTCATTGATCCGGTAAACGGGAACATTTCCGATGCCAATGAGGCAGCGGCAATATATTATGGTTGGTCACGCGATGAATTGAAAACGATGAACCTGAAAGATATCAATTATGCTTCCCAACATCTGATCAATGAAAGGATCGATCTGATCAGAAACGGCAACCAGAACAGGTTTGAATTACAACATCGCATGAAGAATGGTGTAATCCGAGATGTGGAAACTTTCAGCAGCTCAATTGAAATATCCGGCAAAACCTTGCTTCACTCGATTGTACATGATATCACCGACAGGAAAAAAGCTGAAAATGCATTACGTGAAAGTGAATTATTCTTCAAGGAATCGCAGAAGGCAGCATTCATTGGCTCTTACAAATTCGATCTTGTAAACAATCACTGGAATTCATCGGAAGTACTTGATGAGATCATGGGGATAAATCAAAGCTATGACAGAAGTCTGGATGGCTGGCTCGGCCTTATTCATCCCGATGACAGGAACATGATGGATCAGTATTTCAAACTTGAAGTTGTTGGTCAGAAACAAAGCTTCAACAAGGAATACCGCATTATTCGCCAGTCTGATCAAAGCATCCGATGGGTGCTTGGGTTAGGAAATCTGACAATGGATGACAATGGAAATGTAATAGTCATGACTGGAACCATCCAGGATGTAACTGAAAGAAGAAGAACGCAGGAAATCATTGCCCAAAACGAGCAGCGACTTTCCATCGTTATCAACAATACCACCGATATGCTCACCCTGCTTAAGGTGGAACCCGATAAAACCCTGAAATACGAAACTGTAAATAAAACATACCTGTTTGCCGGGCGCTCGCAGAATTACAGTCTTTCTGAAAACGATTTCACAGGCAGGAATGCAGAAGAAGTGATGAGGAATGTTTTGAAATTCGATGCAGAAATAGTGCGCCAGGAAATTCTGCATCTTTTGAAGGTTGCTGATTCCGGAATTCCCGAAAACTTTGAAAGGATCATCCCCACACCGGCAGGCAACGTATACCTTGATACCAATCTGATTCCGGTATTAAATGCCGATGGGAAATGTACGCATATTCTCTGGTCATCGCGCGACATTACAGATCGCAGAAAGAATGAAATTGACCTCCAGGAAAGCAATGAACTGAATAAATCGCTTCTGTTGACCATACCTTTTGGCATGGACATAGTCGATGAGGAAGGAATGGTGGTATTCCAGAGCTCGAACCTGGAACAAACGCTGGGAATGAGCGCCATTGGGAAAAAATGCTGGGAAGTATACCGGGACGATAAAACCCAGTGTAAGGATTGTCCTTTGAAAAAAGGCATAAGGCTTGGTGAAACAGGCATTTATGAAACCGACGGGATACTTGGCGGAAGAACCTTCCAGATCAGCCGTACAGGTATGCTATTCAAAGGCAGAAAGGCCTTATTGAAGATTTTCCAGGACATTTCTGAAAGGAAGCAGGGTGAAAAAGAATTGTTGTTTGCCAAGGAGAAGGCAGAAGAGAGCGACCGGCTAAAGACGGCCTTCCTGCATAACATTTCCCATGAGATCCGCACACCCATGAATGCCATTATGGGATTCTCAGGACTGCTGAACAATCCTGAGCTTGCACCGGAGAAACGAGGCCATTTCACCAACCTGATCATCCAAAACAGCGAGCAGTTGCTCTCCATCATCACCGACATCATCTCCATTGCCACCATCGATGCAGAACAGGAAAAGCTGTATGAAAAGGAATTCAACATCAATGCGTTAATCGGATTGATATACGATCAGTTTGAGTCCAGGGCGGAAAAACAGAATCTTGAATTGAGTTACCATACTCAATTGCCCAATGAACAGGATGTAATCAAAGCCGATCGCACGAAACTGGAAAGCATACTGGTTAATCTGGTTGGTAATGCTCTGAAATTCACCCATCAGGGCCATGTAAAGTTCGGATATACCCTAAAGGGAGATTTTCTTGAATTGTATGTGGAAGACAGCGGCATTGGCATTCCTTCCCACCTGCATAAAGAAATTTTTAAGCGGTTCCGCCAGGTGGAAATAGCCGCAAGCCGTCAGTATGGAGGATCCGGACTGGGACTCTCTATCTCCAAAGCATACGTGCAACTCATGGGGGGAAATATCTGGCTGATTTCAGAACCAGGTAAAGGATCCACTTTCTTTTTCACCATTCCATTCAGAAAAGCGGCTTCTGAAACGCCTTCAACATCCGTCCCGGCAATTTCTGCCGATGCAAAGTCCGAGAAAAAGAGAACCATTCTGATCGCTGAAGACGAGGATTCAAACTATCTGCTGGTAGAAGAAATGCTTGCAGATACAGGACACAACCTCATCAGGGTAGTGAATGGCAAACAGGCTGTTGAAGCATGCCAGTCCGGAGCGGAAATTGACCTGGTGCTGATGGACATTAAAATGCCCGAGATGGACGGACTGGAGGCTACCCGGCAGATCAAATCATTTATGCCTGGATTACCTGTCATAGCTCAATCGGCCTACTCCTTCCCTGAAGAAAAGAAAACTGCCATGGACGCCGGTTGCGATGCCTTCATTTCCAAACCTTTGAAGGCAGAGGAGCTGATGCACACCCTCGACCGGTTTATTCACAATATTGGAAAATAAAGCATTCCCTGCTGAACAACCAGTGAAGTCCCCTGGGCACAAAGCTGCCCTGTGCTAAACAGCAACGCCATAACACCTGGGGGTGTAATGGCTAATTTGTATCCTATATTTTGGATAGAATAAGCTTTGGTCCCAGGTCATTCTTTCGCCCTGAATAATCCCTGATCGTTTTCCGGAGCACAGCATGAATCTCATCACAGGGTTTACCCTATCACATTTACAGGGTTCCCTCCATGCAGATTCATGGTTTACCCTATGTAATCCCCTGTTACATGAGTATAGCTTTGTTATGGTATTTCGAAACAACATTTTTAAAATTAAATCAACCTAAAATCAACTTTGTTAATCAAGGAGGAAAATAAAATGAAGACAACAACCGACCAAAAAATCAACTCCTACCTGTCGTTCAGCCTGGGGGAGGAAGATTTTGCAGTAAATGTATCCTGTGTGCTGAACATACTCGAGATGAGCAGGATCACCAGAATTCCCCGGGCGCCGGAATACATGCTCGGAGTGATCAACCTGAGGGGAGAAGTGCTTCCTCTGGTTGACATGCACATCAAATTCGGCATGGAATCGGCCGAGATCGATTCAAACACCTGCATTCTTGTGATGGACCTGGTGCTGGACGGGGAAGAAATCAAGGTGGGAGCCTTGGTCGATTCGGTAAAGGAGGTGCACGAGATTCAGCCCGAAGATATCCTTCCTGCCCCTTCTATCGGATCGCGCTACCGCTCCGATGTGATCGAAGGCTTATACAAAAACAAAGAGGCCTTTATTATGATCCTCGACATGAACAAGATATTCACCCTTGACGAGCTCTACGAAATAAAAGGTATGTCGGTTGAAAGCGAAAGCTGAACAGGCATTATCATTTGCCCCTAATTGAATAAAAATATTCCATACCAAATAAAATTCTCAAGCCATGAACTTTAAAAATTTCAAAATCGGAACGAAACTGGCGATAGCCTTTACCGTTCTAACCGTACTTGCCGTCGTTATCGGCGTAGTAGCCTATAACAGCATGGAAACCATGAAAACATCCCAGCAACGCATTGCGAAAGTGATTATCCCGGGAATCGAAGCCCTGGAAAACATCCAGTATGCCCAGGCAAAACTAAAAACCCAGGAGCTCGGCCTTATCAACCGGAGAATGACAGACAAGACCCTCAGGGAAAGTTTCTATGTAAAGGAAAAAGAAGCGTGGGACTCCGCTGAAGAATCATGGGCTGTATATTCCCCTGAAGAGAAAGAGGCTGAAGAGGCAGCGCTCTGGAAACAATTCACCGGGGAATGGAATCAATGGAAAGCTGACCATACGCAGATTATCAGCCTGGCAAAGCAGGAAGATCAGCTTCTTGCCTCAGGCGCTGCAATTGACGATCCCAAAATCGTAGATATCGATCAGAAATCACTCGATGCATTCACCATCGCCAGGAAGAGTTATGATTTTGCCAACGCTTCGCTGAACAAATTGGTTGACATTCAGATTACCGATGGAAACAGGCAGGAAGAGTTGGCTACAGCTGCTGCCAACGGCGCCATCCGGTTTCTTGTGATCATCCTGATTGCCAGCGTGGTGTTTTCGGTCCTCATCGCTTTATACATTACGCGGCTCATTACCGCCCCCATGAACAAAGGCGTTACCTTTGCCAGGCAGATTGCCCAGGGAGATCTGACCGCAGCGCTGGAGATTGATCAGAAAGATGAAGTAGGCGACCTGGCGAACGCTCTTTCAGAAATGGTTGAAAAAGTGAAGGAGATAGTGGTGCAAATCAGAAACGGCGCCGGGAACATTGCTGCGGCCAGCATGCAGATGAGCTCCGCTTCCCAGCAGATGTCGCAGGGCGCTACCGAGCAAGCCTCTTCCACCGAGGAGATTTCTTCATCCATGGAAGAAATGACATCAAATATCCAGCAGAATACCGACAATGCCCAGCAGACTGAAAAAATATCCGTTTCAGCGTCACAGGGAGTGGAAAAAGTGGCCAATGCTTCAAAAGACAGCCTGACGTCCATTACAGAAATCGCTTCTAAGATATCAATCGTTAACGACATTGCCTTCCAGACCAATATCCTCGCCCTGAATGCCGCTGTAGAAGCTGCAAGAGCCGGCGAACACGGGAGAGGTTTTGCCGTAGTGGCCGCTGAAGTACGCAAACTGGCCGAAAGAAGCAAAGTAGCTGCAGATGAGATCGGGGTGCTTTCCAAATCGAGTGTGAAGGTTACCGAAGATGCAAAATCCCTGATGATGAATATCATTCCCGATATTGAAAAAACCTCCAAGCTGGTACAGGAAATCACTGCCTCGAGCATGGAACAGAATGCAGGCGCCGATCAGATCAACAGCGCTATTCAGCAACTGAATACAGTGACCCAGCAGAATGCCGCAGCTTCCGAAGAAATGGCCACCAGCGCCGAGGAACTTGCCAGCCAGGCCGATCAGCTCAAGGATATCGTATCGTACTTCAAAGTGGAGGATAACAGCTGGAATAACCAGCTAAAGCGGAAAAAAGTTGCCAACAATATCCATGTTGCCCATATGCAGAAAAAGACTAACGGATTCAATGGCAATCACAAGCCTGAAAAGAAGCAGGCAGGATTCAAGATCAACATGGAAGAGTCAACAGTGAATGATGAGGAATTCACTCAGATGTAAACCATAACCACTGGCATTCTGCCAGACTGCTAAACCGGGGAGCCGCCAGTGCGACCCCCCGGTTTCTATAAGCAAGAGAGCCCGATAAGGATAAATGAATCTTTTTGGAAGAAATGAATATGAGAGCGCTCCACCTGCTACCGGTTTTTCTGATCTGGTCTATGGCCAGCGCTCATGCCCAGAATCCATCTCATCCCTGGACTTTTTCCACCTCCGTTACAGGCGATTTTATCCATGTTTTTTTTAATGGCTCCAGGCAAAAAATAGCATATCTTGGAATGGAAGACCTGGTACTCACCCTAAGCACACAGAAAGCAAAATTATGGAAAGGCGGAACGCTCAAAGTGCATGCCATCAATACCCATGGGTATGTACCTTCCGAAGAAATGACCCATGACATGCAGGTGTTTGACAACCTGGAAGCAGGCGATCATACTGGTTTTTTTGAATTGGCCTATGAACAGAAACTGGGCCATTTCTTCCTGCTCATTGGACAGCACGACCTGAATTCGGATTTCATGTCGACCTTATATTGCAATTTATACGTGAACAGTTCTTTTGCGATCTCTCCCATTCTTCCGCTCAATGTTCCGGCTTCCATCTACCCTGTTACTGCTCCCTGTGTATATGCAAGATATGAAGCAGGAGACAAATGGAAATTCCGGCTGGCCACCTATGCCGGAGATCCAGGAAATTTCAAGGACAGCAAATACAATCTTAACCTGGCCATTCACCCCAGAGAAGGGAATCTCACCATAGGTGAGGCAGAATATGCGAACCTTACGGGATTTGAAATGGCAGGGGTGTTCAAAATCGGCGCTTATTACCATAGCGGAACGTATTATGCTGTAAACGACAGCAGCCAGGTTAAACACGGAGACTATGGCATGTATTTGCTTGCATCGAAGCGGCTTGCACCCTCGTTCAATGGCAAGGGCGAGGGATTGAACGGATTTATCCAGGCCGGATTTGCGCCTGGCGACCGTAATATACTGAATTATTTTCTTGCTTCAGGAGTTAGGGCAAGAGGGTTTGCACAAAACAGGCTGCATGATGTATTCGGCATTGGCGTTTCCTGGATCGGACTCTCCCATAGATATTGTACTGCAATCCCTGATGCCTACTATTCAGAAACAGCAATTGAATTTACCTATAAAATATCAGTAAACAATGATTACCTGATCCAGCCCGACTTCCAGTACCTGATTCATCCTGGAGCAAGCAGGCAATACCGCAATGCGCTTGCAGCGACCATGAGATTCAGCATTTCATTGTAGATAGTATTTCGATGATGCTAGCGAGACTATTTTGTACTAATGCTTAACAAGGTTTGATTTATGAAAATCATCATCGTTGACGATAACCAGTTCTTTCGCGAAAACCTGAAATACTTCCTGGAAAAGAAACTGCAGCACGAGGTGATCGGGGAAGCCTCAGGCGGCATCGATTTCTTAAATATGCCTTACCTGCACAGGGCAGATATTATCCTGATGGACATTGAGCTTAGCGACATCACCGGCATTCAAGCCGTGCAGCAGAGTTTGATGACCCGCACAAATTCAAGATTCATTGCCGTGACCATGCACATTGAAAAAGTGTTCCTGAAAGAACTGATTGAAGCAGGATTTAAAGGATGTGTTTATAAAACCGAAGTTTTCAATGTTCTCGATCTTGCCATGCATGAAGTACTCGAGGGGAAACTGTATTTCCCTGAGAATATTGAGATCTGGCAAAAAGATGAATTGCTGCCCGATATATAAAGAGAATTACGACCAAAATACTATCTTTCTGTCATTTACATGGCAAGTATTCAAATCTTTTCCCGCTTGGAGAATTTTACTATGCTGGCAGGAAAAAATGATTATTGCAGCAGATGAGCCATCTCCAGTACCATTCACTTTGAAGGAATACATTCCCGGTTTTGTTGTATTCAAGCTTCCAGGATTAATTTATATCATATTATTGTTCAAGAAGTTAGGTAAAACCTGAACAGCCTATACAATTTCGGATTAACTTAGCAGCATGATGAGCTGCCTATGAAAGTACTGATCATTGAAGACGAATTGCCCCTGGCCGAATCCATTGCCGGTTATCTTAAACAGGAAGGTTTTCTCTGCGAAACGGCGCACAACTTCCAGTTAGCAGAAGATAAAATTACAAGCAATTCTTATGATTGTGTAGTGGTCGATCTGGGGCTACCCGATGGCAACGGATTCGACCTGATCCGTCTGATGAAAGCCAATGCG
>JAKAMP010000116.1 GCA_021812865.1 Bacteroidota bacterium
TCACCTCTTTAACGATTTTATAAATGGCCGAAGTTGCAAACGGGCGAACCACTACAGTATCTGGTTGAGAGTTTGTTTCAATTTCAATTTGACCATAAGAAACGCCAACTGATTTATATTCAAACAAATGATACATACATGGTTAACCTGATGCAAACACGGATGAGAAATAATCGCAACATGGGTGTTCATCCGCAGAAGGGGAACAGGCTATAGAACTTTTGAAAATTTATATTAAACGGAATGAAATCAGATATTATTTTAGCGGGAGTAGGAGGACAGGGAATTCTATCCATTGCTGCAGCCATCGGATTGGCCGCACTGAAAGAAAACCTTCAGATACGTCAGGCCGAAGTGCATGGCATGAGCCAGAGAGGAGGCGCAGTACAGTCCCATCTCCGCATTTCTTCAGGCGATATTGCCTCCGACCTGATCCCGCTCGGAAAGGCGGACATGATCCTTTCGGTTGAGCCGATGGAATCCCTGAGGTATCTTCCATATCTCTCCCCGGATGGATGGCTGATCACCAGCAACGTTCCTTTTATTAATATCAATAATTATCCTCCAGTCGATAATCTGATAGAAGAGGTAAGAAGAGTCAGGAATCACGTGGAAATGAATGCCGACGAACTGGCACGACAGGTAGGATCGGTGCGGAGCTCAAATATGGTGGTACTCGGCGCTGCTTCAGTCTACCTCCCTGTAAGTGTCAAGAGCTTCGAAGCTGCAATCCGCGATATGTTCAGCCGAAAAGGGGAAGAGTTGGTCAACATCAACACTAAGGCTTTTCGGTCCGGTAGAAACTATACCATGAGTAAAAATACATAATGCCTATGCTGACAGATAAAGACAAGAGTCAGATTAAGAAGCTGGGTATAACTGAAAAACAGGTGCTTGCCCAGATGGAGAATTTCCGAAAAGGATTCCCGTTTGCCTGTCTGGTGAAACCTGCGGTCATCGACGATGGATTGATCAGACTCGATGATTCCGAAACCCGGGAATTGGCCGCCTTGTATGACAAGCTGGCACCTTTCCTCGATCTTGTCAAATTTATCCCTGCTTCCGGCGCAGCCACTCGTATGTTTAAAGACCTGTATTCGTTCCTGGATGAAGCGGATACCGATAGCTATAAATCTCTCGAAGATAAACATCCAGAAGTTCATAAGTTTATCAGCCGTATTGAACAGTTTGCTTTTTATCACAAGCTGGATGCGCATTTTAAGGGGCAACTGAAGAAGCATACAAGGGAAGGCCGTTACCGCGAGGTATTGAAGGGTTTGCTCGGAGCGGAAGGCCTGAATTACGGATCATTGCCCAAAGGCCTCCTTGCTTTCCACCGGTATGACGACCATCACCGCACTTCTATTGAAGAGCATTGGGTGGAAGGCTCCCTTTATGCCAGGAATAAAGCCGGAAAAGCAAGGTTACATTTTACCATCTCTCCCAATCATGAGGCTGCTTTTCTTGAATTGATTAAAAACCAGAAGCCGGTTTATGAAAAACGATTGGGTATAAGTCTCGATATTACCTATTCGTTTCAGAAATCCTCTACCGATGTGGTCGCTGTGGATATGAATAACGAGTTTTTCAGAGACGATGACGGATCGCTGCTTTTCAGACCCGGGGGACACGGTGCGCTCCTGGAAAACCTGAACGATCTCGATGCCGACCTGGTATTCATAAAAAATATAGATAACACTGTGCCCGATCGCCTCAAGCATACAACTGCCCTTTACAAAAAAGCCCTTGCCGGAACTCTAATGCAACTGAAGCAGAAGATCGACCATTATCTGGATCGGCTTGAAAAAGGAGTCACCTCGGAACAATTGAACGAAATTCTGCATTTTACGGAAAATGAGCTGCATGTCAAAGCCACTGAAAAAAAACAGAAAGCAACTTCAGATTACCTGAAAAGCATTCTTGACCGGCCTTTACGGGTTTGCGGGATGGTGAAAAACGAAGGCGAACCGGGTGGCGGTCCATTTTGGGTGAGAGATGCAAAAGGGAACCTGTCCCTGCAGATCGTTGAATCTTCCCAGGTAGACATGAACAATCCAGATCAGAAAAAGGCTTTCTCCGGTTCAACCCACTTCAACCCGGTTGACCTTGTATGCTTTCTCAAAGATCGGCACGGAAAGAAATACTTTCTTCCCGATTATGTGGATCCCGATACCGGGTTCATCACCGTTAAATCAAAAGATGGCCGTAAACTGAAAGCCCAGGAACTTCCAGGCCTGTGGAATGGCGCCATGGCAAAATGGAATACCTTGTTTGTGGAGGTACCCATAGAAACATTCAATCCGGTGAAAACAATAAATGACCTGTTACGGGATAATCATCAGTGAAATTATGCCATTAACCCCATTCATCTTCATTCTATGAATTCTTCTGTACGGCAGTCTGCATGGCTGTTCATTCTCCTGATGTTCATATCCTGGCCTTCATTTTCTCAGACAGCAAAGATCACTGGCAAGCTGGGTAAACATGCCATGGTTGTCTGTGCAAGGAAAGAAGCTGCAGATATCGGACTGGCAGTGATCCACAAAGGGGGTAATGCCATCGATGCCGCTGTGGCTGTTGAATTTGCCCTTGCCGTGTGTTATCCTGAAGCAGGCAATATTGGCGGGGGTGGATTCATGGTGATTCGATTTAACAACAGGGCTGCCGATGCAATCGATTATCGGGAAACAGCGCCCTCAGAAGGGTCTAAGGATATGTATCTGGATAATTCAGGGAATGTGATACCTGAAAAAAGCCTTTTTGGATCATTGGCCTGCGGGGTTCCCGGAACAGTCGACGGTCTGCTTGCTGCACATAATAAGTATGGTAAACTCGCCCTGAAAGATGTGATGGAGCCTGCCATTCAGCTTGCACAGAGGGGTTTTGCAATTACCTCCAGGCAGGCAGAAAACCTGAACAATTACAGGAAACGATTTCTTCAGATCAATGGATCGGATATGCCCTATATCAGGGAGGGTAAATGGCAGGCAGGAGATACCCTCAGGCTTCCCGAACTGGCAAATACCCTTATGCGTATAGAAAAACTGGGAAGGAAGGGCTTTTATTCAGGGTTGACGGCGCAGTGCATTATACAGTCCATGAAGAAGGGGAAAGGGCTGATATCCATGAAGGATCTTCAGAATTATCATTCCAGATGGCGCGCTCCACTCAGGTTTGACTTCCATTCCTGTCAGATCATTTCCATGCCACCCCCTTCAAGTGGAGGACTGGCGCTGAATCAGCTGTTGGGAATGGTAGAACCCTATCCCCTGGCCACATGGGGATGGAATTCTGCCAAATCGGCCCATCTAATGATTGAAGCTGAAAGGAGAGCCTTTGCCGACCGGTCGGAATACCTGGGTGATCCCGATTATGTTAATATACCCGTTCCTGCATTGACCGATAGCAGTTATCTGCGGAAACGCATGTTGGACTTCCAGGAAACCAAGGCCACTCCTTCATTGGAAATCAAGGCAGGCAAGGTAACTTTATTCGGCGAGAGCGAGGAAACCACGCATTATTCAATCGTTGATGATCAGGGCAATGCGCTTTCGGGCACAACCACCCTCAATGGCACTTTTGGTTCCTGCGTTTACGTAAAGGGTGCAGGTTTCTTTCTGAACAATGAAATGGATGATTTCAGCGTAAAACCGGGTGTTGCCAACATGTATGGCCTGGTGGGTGGGGAAGCAAATTCAATCAGCCCGGGTAAAAGGATGCTCAGTTCCATGACCCCTACCATCGTCGAGAAAGACAATGCTTTGTTCATGGTGGTGGGTACACCTGGAGGAAGCACCATTATCACGTCTGTGTTTCAGGCTGTGCTCGATGTTGTTGAATATCATATGAATATGCAGCAGGCGGTCAATGCTGGGCGCTTCCACCATCAATGGCTCCCCGATATGGTCTATGCCGAACCAACCGCATTTACCCCGGCTGTGAAATCTGATCTCGAAAAAATGGGCTATCATATAATGATCCGGCCGGCCATAGGAAGGGTTGACGCCATACTCGTCCACCCCGGAGGTATGCTCGAGGGCGCTGCAGATCCCAGGGGCGACGACGCTGCAGCAGGGTATTGAATTTCTATCGATCCCCATTTCCTTCGTAAAACTCTTTATATGAAAGAGAAGTCTTTTCAGGCATGATTACTGGCTAAAGAAGGAATTATATATCATTTCTGGGTCGGAATATAATTTCATTTTTTAAATTTTATTCCTAAATTTAGGGTGATTAAGTATTTATGAGCTTGAACTAAGCCAGATAAATCAATTAAAATAAATCCTAAGTACCATGAAAGCACTCAAAAAAGTAGCCATTTCACTGGGAATTGGCATTCTGGTTCTTCTGCTCGCCAGCTGGCTCCTCTGGCTTCTCAAACCCATAAGACCTCTGGATGTAATTATCGTTGATAAATCTGTAAGAGATTACCAATTTACCAGCCACAGGGCACTCACCTGGGTTCTGAACGAAAACAGGTTCCATTCGTATAAGAACAAAAAATATTCCCTTTCCAAAGATTACTATGGATTTGTTCCTCTCAAGCCTAAAAACAGCGGAAATTATGTGTTGAGAAGGTATTTGCTCTCCGATATCACTGAACTGGTTGAGAAAAATGACCTTATTTATTATGCCGATATGTACGGCGTTTATTTCAACGAGTGGTACGAAAGCCCTGTAACTGCTGCCTCTGCCTCCAAAATCATTGGCGGCATAAATAACAACGACTACTGGCTCCTGAAGAACCTTTATGATGCTCATAAAACCATTATTTTTGAAGATATTTTCTTCACGGAACCTACTGAGCCGCTTGTAAGATACCGTACGGAAGAGATTGTGAAGGTTCATCCTACCGGGTGGTCTTTAAAATACTTTGCTAAGCTCGATACCGCTGATAAAGAAATACCGCATTGGGTGGTGAGTATGTTCAAAAAGATGAACGACGGTAAATGGCCCTTCAAATCATCAGGTATTGTATTTATCAACACGAATAAGCAGGTGGTTGTGCTGGAAGACAAAAAACACCTTGATTTTCCCATACCTATGCTGGAAACCGCCCCTGAAGTTGCCGACAAATACAAGGTAGCACAATCGGTGCCTTTTTATAATTGGATTGAAATTGTTACGGCTGCTCCTTCATATCACGAACTCTCTAGTTTTGTAATAAAGGATAATTCAGCCGGGGAAAATGTTCTGAGCCTGCATGGGATTCCTTCAAAGTTTCCTGCAGTGCTGCAAAACGACTCGGCAAAAATGTATTATATAGCGGGTGATTTTTCAAACCAGATAATGGCCTTCAATACCTTCCGGCTGAATGGCTTTGCCGCATTGAAGGCCAGGTCATTGTTCCATTCCGATAAAAATGCCTTTCTCTGGACCTATTATGTGCCTTTCCTGACGGAAGTTTTCGATGAAACTGCCAATGAGAAATCAGAAAGTAAACCGGACAATAAACCGGACAATAAACAATAAATATAGGGAAATTTCCATCGATGACGGTATGAACCAAGTCAACCCACCTTACAACCTCACTTACCTTAATGAAATTTCCTCGGGCGACCAGCAGTTTGTTTTAAGTATTTTAAGCCAGTTCGTGAAAGATACCCCTGTCCTGCTGAATGAAATCAGAGAAGCCTATAAAAAACGCGATTGGGCTGATTTGCACTTCCTTGTGCATAAGTTCGCCTCCACCTTATTACTGGTTGGCTTGAATGATATTCATGAAGAAGTGAGCAGGCTTGAAAATTTTGTCAAAAACAGGACCGATTCCATGGAAACAGGCCTGTTGGTTGAAATTGTCAACCACCGCTGTGAAGTAGCTGTTCAGGTTATTAAACAGGATTTCAATTTATGATTATATTTGTGTTGCATTTTATTTTTTGGATTGAAAATACAATACCCTATACGACCGTTTATTAAAGGAATTTCTGGAGGTTGAAGTGTATCGTTGCTTTTCCGGAAAAGAATCAGAAGGGATACATTACTTTAAATCTGTTACTCGAATGAAAGTTTTAATTTGCGAAGACGATAGCTTAACCCTTCAGGCTCTGGAGCATAGCATAAAGGTCGAAGGTTATGAAACCCTTACCGCAAGGGATGGGCTGGAAGCTAAGAAACTACTTGAAAAAGAGGTAATTGACCTTTTGGTTACTGATCTTCATATGCCGAATATTGATGGACTGGAACTGATTTCCTTCATCAGGAACTCCCTTAAAAGTACTTTCCCTGTGATAATGCTTACCCGGGTGGGATCTGAAGATATTGTTCTAAAAGCCTTTGAACTTGGCGCCGATGATTATATTACCAAGCCCTTCAGTCCCAAGGAATTGTCCCTCAGGATCAGGAAGGCACTGATGCATACCCACTGATTTTATCCTAATATATCAACACTGCCATGCGGTACCTGAGCCGATGGATACTGAAATGGCTTGGATGGTCCCCGGAAGGCAACCTTCCTCCGATTGATAAATACATCATCATTATTGTTCCTCATACCAGCATGCTCGACTTTGTGCTGGGCAGGTTGTTCCTCTTTTCCTTAGGACTGAAGGTCAACGTTCTGATAAAAAAAGAACTCTTTTTTTTCCCTGCCGGAATACTGCTGAAAAAACTCGGAGGAATACCTGTTAACCGTAGCAGGCGCAGCCAGACAATTGCCAGGATGGTCGAACATTTCCGCACGGAAGATAAATTCATCCTTGCCATCGCGCCTGAGGGTACCCGCCAGAAAGTGGAGGCCTGGCGCACAGGATTTTACTACATGGCTACTGATGCCCACGTGCCGATTATCCCCGCATTCTGCGATTATAAAAGAAAAGTGTTTGGAATGGGTCCTGCGTTTGAGCCTACAGGCGACATGGAAAACGACTTTTTAAAATTGCAGTCTTTCTTTCGCCATGTCACTCCTTTTCACCCCGATCGTTTCTGATTCTTTCTATATGAAGAAGCCCCTTTTTACCGTTACATATGTTCAGTTCGATGTGATTTGGGAAAATAAATCCCGGAACCTGTCCAATCTTGATCAGCTTCTGTCTGCAATCACCAGAAATCCCGATATTATTCTCCTCCCCGAAATGTTTAATACAGGATTTTCAATGCATACAAGTGAACTATCGGAAACTGAGGAAGGAGAAACCGTCCGCCGTGCGAATTTCGAACAACGGGCGGCTATCGAGGGCGAAGCCCGCGATCGCCTTGACGGTCGCCGCGCCACGGCCGGCGACCTGAACCTCGTCGCCAACGGCGATCGGCCGCAGCTCGCCCTGTTTGGCGTGGTCGAGAAGGGCCAGATCCATCACTTCGCCCCCTCTAATACCGCCTCAAACGGCTCGACGGCGAAATTCTCGCCTTCCGAGCCGATGGTGACGCCGGGCACCAGGCGCGCCTTTTCGGGCTCCTGGAGCATGGCCTCCTTGTTGATTTCCTCCTTGACCCGGAGGAACTGGTTCAGGCCGAGAGTCTTGATCGCCGCGAGCGCCGCCTCGACGCCCTTGATCGTCACTTTCGGCGGCGCCAGGCGCCATTCGATCTTGCCGGTTCCGAGGTCGCCCCATTTGCGCTTCATGCCGTCGGTGAGAGTGGCGCGATTGGCCTCGCACCAGGTGCGCAAGCCCTCGGTCAGGGACCTCACCCGGTCGCCGAGCGGCGCGGCGGCGGCGTGTGCCTCCTCCTTGACGCGCGCCAGCTCGTCGTTCATGTCGGCCTCGATCCGCGCGATCTGGCGGTTGGCCTCGCCGATCTCGCGCACGAAGCGCGCGGCCTCTTCTTTCGATTGGGGAACCGGCGTATTCGCGCC
>JAKAMP010000117.1 GCA_021812865.1 Bacteroidota bacterium
GGTAACAAAAGCAGGATCAAACTTGTAGATGGGATTGTGCGAAACCACCTTGTACTTTCCCCCTTCACGGGAATACACAGGCGCACCCTGTTTGATGTCGATCAGCGGGGCATTATAAACCTGACCAGATATCAGGGGAGTTTGCCCGTACTGCTTCCGGCTGAGATAGTATAAAAGATTGTTGAGGGTCCCGGGATTGTTCTGATCCATGGGAGGATCGGCCGATGACCTGATCATGATCAGTGCATATGATGAATACCCGATGAGCATGACCGTTAGCATAACCACGGCCGTATTGGTGAGCATCATGTTTTTCCGGATGGTGTAACGGATTGCCCATATCAGAAAAGCGATCAGCAGAACAATGAATATGAACATCCCGCTGTTATAAGGAAGGCCGAACCCGTTCACAAACAATAACTCACTCCAGAAGGCAAAAGTGACCACTCCCGGAATGATGCCGTACATAATGAACAGCAGGATGGCGGCAGAAATAACCAGGGCAATGATCACTCCCCTGCGTGTGGCTTTGTATTTCCTGAAATAAAAAATCAGAACCATGGCCGGGATAGCCAGCAGATTCAACAGGTGAACACCGATGGAAAGCCCCATGAGGTAAGCAATGAGTATAAGCCAGCGGTTGGCGCCTCTTTTATCGGCCTGCTCTTCCCACTTCAGCATCGCCCAGAATACGAAGGCAATGATGAGCGAAGAAGTGGCATACACTTCCCCTTCCACTGCCGAGAACCAGAAGGTATCGGTAAATGCATAGGCGAGCGCCCCAATAATTCCACTTCCGGTAATAATGAGGATATTCATAAAAGTGAAATCTTCGTCTGTCTTCAGCCTGATTTTCGCTGCAAGATGAGTGATGGTCCAGAAAAGGAACATAATGCATAGCCCGCTGGCTATGGCCGACCAGCTATTGATCCATATGGCAACTTTGCCCAGGTCCCCTCCCGCGAATTTAGAGAACAGGTTCTGTATCAGCATGAAAACCGGGTTTCCAGGCGGATGCCCTACTTCAAGCTTGAAGGCCGAAGCTATGAATTCACCGCAATCCCAAAAGCTGGCCGTGGGTTCAAGGGTAAGCAGGTACACCAACGTAGCAAGGAGAAAGATTGCCCATCCTGTGATATTGTTGATTAACCGGAATTTCTTCATCAGGTAATGGTTTTAGGCAGATTATAATTGAACCAACCAGGGTGTAAAGCAAATTAACATAAATTTCTGGGAAATAGAAAATGTATGTCTGCTCAGGGACTATTGTATCTTCCTGACCATAATTCTGAACTTGCCGGTTGAGAAAAATCCGGCAAAAAAAACATCCTCCCGTCAGTGAACAGAAGGATGCTTTTGGGTTAATCAATGATAATAAGCCCGGAGATGGTCTACTTGCCTTCCTCCGGCATGAGTTCGGGGGTAAATATTTTCAGCCGGTTATCCACCTCCTGCTTGAGATCCTGTTGATTATTGGTTCCGGCAATCCTGGAGATTTCCGAAAGCAGATAATAGTTCATCCGCTGGTTGTATTCAGCTTCACCCGGGAAGCGTTTCCCCAACCTGATGAAGTAGGTCAGCTCTGAGGCCGCTTCGTTAATAACCTCACCGGCCACTTTCTTTGCCTTCTCAGGCTGATTGAGTCTGAAATACTGGTCAACAATGGAAAGGGTGAAGTAACTTGGCGGTATCCTGTCGTTGGGAAGAATTTCCATGCAGCGGTCAAGCACTTTCAGAGCCGAATCTTTCTTGCCTTCTGATATCAATGCTTCAGCAAGCTGTGTGAAATTATTCCTGTAATTATTGAGTTGCCTGAGGTTATTCTCATCAAGGTATACATGAGGATCTGTGGAATTGCCCCACTTGAATTTGTTCATCATGTTGTTATAAAGAATATCGGTATTTACATAACCCAGCTGGGGGTATCGTCCGGGGGTATTCACAGGAACCACACGGTAAGCCAAACCATCAAGCCGCAGGTAATTGTCGAGGCCGGCGAAATTTTCCGGACCTACCGTAATGGCAAAATAGATTGGCCTCTGCCAATTGTTGTAAGCAAGAATATCAAGCACCATCAGGTCATTTTTGAGGAGCATGTTCTTGTTCACTTTCCAATTCATTTCCGGAACGATCCTGTCGGCATATTTCGGACTAACTGTTCCTGTGCTGAGTATCTGGTTTTTGTCAATGGCGAGGCTGAAATTTCTCAGCGGCAGGTAGGGAATATTTTCACCGAAATTGCCCTGCTGTTTGGTTTTGGGATCATCGCTGGCAATGAATTCCATGGCATCTTTCAGGGGAACGGAGCCACTGATCCTGTCGTACAGGTATACCACGTCACGCCTGCTACCTATGTACTGGTAGGGTTTGAATGAAATGGGAAGCGGATCGGACTGGTACTGCTTGTGGGTCATTTGCTCCACATACCAATCAGCTCCCAGGTAACTGAGGTTTACTACCCTAATGTCGGTACGTATTCCTTCCACCTCCTGGCAGTACCATAACGGATAGGTATCATTATCGCCATAGGTAAACAGAATGGCATTGGGAGCACAGGAGTTCAGGTAATCCGATGCAAAATCGCGGGCTGTGTAACGTCCGGAACGATCGTGATCATCCCAGTTCTGATTTGCCATCAACCCGGGAACAGCCACTGCACATAGCAGGAAAACTGCTATGGAGGAGGCTGCCAGAGGGAATTTCTTTGGCAGTGAATCGAGCAATCCAAGGAATCCCAGCCCAATCCATACCGCAAATGCGTAAAAAGAACCGACATAGGAATAGTCCCGTTCCCTTGGTTCATAGGGTTTCTGGTTCACATATAACACAATGGCCAACCCCGCCATAAAGAAGAGGAAGGCGATCACTGTAAAATCCTTGGGATGTTTTTTAAGATGGAAGAACAAACCCACCAGGCCCAGAAGAAGCGGCAGCATGTAGTATTTGTTCCTGGCCCGGTTATTCTTCAGGTAGTTCGGCAGGTTATCCTGTGGTCCAAGACGGGCTTCATCAATAAAGTTGATCCCGCTGATCCAGTTGCCTTCGAACTTGTTGCCGTCACCCTGAATATCGTTCTGCCTTCCAGCAAAATTCCACATAAAATAGCGCAGGTACATAAATCCTACCTGGTAATTGAAAAAGTAACGCAGGTTTTCACCGAAGGTGGGCTTGTACACCGTAACGGTTTTGCCCTGGGCATCGGTGCGCCGGATAGGAATACCTTTAATATGCCCCCAGTATTTGTAACCTTGGACATGACGGGATTCATCACTGTACATTCTGGGGAAAATGGTAGTGAAGTCAGGATCGTATACATACTTGGGATAATGCCCTACTTCTTCATATTTCCCATTCAGGGCGGCATAAATAGGCGCTCCCTGCTTCACATCGATGATTTGTGAGTTGTAATAAGGACCTGAGAAAAGAGGTGTTTCTCCATATTGTTTGCGGCTCAGGTAATATAACAGGTTATTCAGTTTACCCGGGTTGTTCTGGTTCATAGGCGGGTTGGCTGATGAACGGATCACAATAATGGCGTACGATGAATACCCGATAAGCATCACGGTGAGCATGATGAGGACGGTGTTCCCTATCACCCGGTTGTGTTTGCGGGTGTAACGGATACCCCAAACAAGCCCTGCGATCAGCAAAGCGAAGAAGAAAAGCATGCCTGAATAATACGGCAGACCAAGGCCGTTCACCGAGAACAGTTCAAACCAGAACCCAACTGTAATGAGCCCCCGTATCCAGATATACATCACAAAGATCAGGAGCGCCACTGCCACCAGCAGGGCAATGATCACGCCTTTCCTTGTGGCTTCATATTTCTTGAAATAATATATCAGTACAATGGCCGGAAGGGCAAGCAGGTTGAGCAAGTGAATGCCAATGGAAAGCCCCATGAGATAGGCTATCAGGATCAACCACCGGTTCGATCCCTTTTCATCAGCCACATTTTCCCATTTCAGCATGGCCCAGAAAACAATCGAAATCAACAAGGATGAAGCCGACCACACAATGCCTTCCACAGCCGAAAACCAGAAAGAATCCGTGAAAGTAAAGGTAAGAGCCCCGATGAGCCCGGAACCTATAATAAGCCAGGCATTCAGAAGCGTATAATCCTCTTCACTCTTTATCCTGATCTTCCTGGCTAAGTGAGTGATGGTCCAGAACAGGAACATGACCGTAAGACCGCTGCTAATGGCAGAAAGACTGTTGATATAAAATGCCACCTTCGTAACATTCCCTCCTGCAAGGTGAGAAAAAAGGTTTTGCATGAGCATAAAGACAGGGTTTCCCGGGGGATGCCCTACCTCAAGTTTGAAAGCCGAAGAAATAAATTCACCGCAATCCCAGAAACTCACCGTTGGCTCCATGGTGAGAAGGTATACGATTGAAGCAAACAGAAAAACTGCCCAACCTGCGATGATATTTGCCCGTTTGTACGATTTCATGTTCTGATTATTTACAGATATTGAGTTAAATAATTTCCATATTTGACCGAGTGGCAATATTACGAAGAATATTTAAAAGATATTGCATGCATTCATCCCCTTTGCTATATCTTCCTCGATACGCCCGCACAAAAGCATAAAATAAGAATTCCTGCAGGATCGCAGAATGAATATGCGCGTCCTGAGTGAAAGATCATCCAATAAATCTTCTTTATCCCTGGTTTTTAAGGAAAAGGTTTAAATTTGAGCAGAATCTGCCGTCTGCAGGCCTGGATCCAGACAAAGCAAAAACATTAACCGTACCGGGAATGGAAAGTAAGAACCTGATATTATAAAAAATGAGAATGAATTCAAAGTTTATCGGTTTGTTCAGCATAACCTTCTGCCTGTGTCTGTCTGTCTCCGGGCAGGATTACCTTAGTCTGTTCAAGGTCAATGACAGGTTGCAGGCTTCCGACAGTAATAAGCTGTTTCTTTTTGTGCGAAATACAGACTTCTTCAAAAACAACGAATATTTCAACGCAATCTATGAGGGTTATACCCTGCCAGGATTCAATATTGAAACGGGCTTGACGTACTACCCCACTTCAAAGGCCAGGATCAGCGGAGGATTGCATTTGCTGAAATATACCGGCAAAAAGTCGTTTAACCTGGTGGTGCCTGTTGTATCGGCCCAGCTTGAAGTAACACCCACACTTGATTTTGTGATCGGAACCCATTATGGAACAGCCAATCATGACATGGCCGAACCCATGTATTCGATGGAGAGGGTGTTGAGTAACCCCGTGGAAAACGGACTTCAGTTTCTTTACCATGGGTCACGTATTCATGCCGATGTTTGGCTCAACTGGGAAAGATTTATCGAACCCCGCGACACATTTCAGGAAATGCTCAGCCAGGGCATATCTTCAGAATTCTTCATCCTGCCTTCTTCAGGCAAATTTGTCCTGTCGGTTCCCCTACAAACCATTGCCGTGCATCATGGGGGACAAATCAACCACAGTGAAAGCCATATGCAGACCCTGCTGAATGCATTGACAGGACTGAGACTCAGCTTTCATCCCGAAACCGGTCCGGTCCGTAAATGGTCCTTCGAAACCCTGTATATGGTGTTCCATGATCACTCCCCGGACAAAGCGCTCCCTTTCCGGAACGGGTTCGGAATCTACCCCTCACTGAGCGCGGCAGGCAGGTATTTCTTTCTCAGTGCCGGGTACTGGTATGCCAGCGACTTTATAGCACCTGCAGGGGAACCGCTCATGCAATCCATATCTTTTATGAATCCCTTATACACCGAGCCGGTCAGGCAACAGCTTATCGGGAAGCTTTGCATTGAAAATAATGCCGGGAAACCGGTTCGTTGGGGAGTGAGGTTTGAACCCTATTACGATCTGAAACATGCTTACCTTGATTACAGCTACAGCGTATTCGTAATTTTCAACCACGATTTCTTACTGAAAAAAATAGAATAGGCTGTCTATTTTGGTGGAAATGACCGTTTATAGGCTGAACCGATATGAAATCTTGATCAGGAAAATATTGTACGGGTTAAGGCTAAACAGGTCATGCAAATCTCTTGAAGGGGAAAAGGTTCCAAAAGAATCCGTATTATCCCTGCTTTGAGACCAAACTATATAAAGATCCGAACCGGGAATATACTCCCATTTCAGCACAAGATTCGATCGGAATTGCTTCCAGTTGAAGTCAGGATTGGAAAAGGTATATTCAGGAGTAAGGTTTTGATCCTGATCAATCTGATATTCATTGAAATCCGGGGAATAGGAGATCTCGGCCGGCGTAAACGGGTGGAACCGGGCATAATAGTCGCTGGCCCTCGGACTGGTAATGATCTTGTAGTTCGAATATTTCCCTGAAGCCACAAAGGGCTGGCCCCAGTATTGTATATTTAGGTTGGGTAGCAGGGTGAGATTCAGCCTCAATGATATGCTCATGACCCTCTGGTCGATCTGACCAAACAGGTATTGATTCTGATTGTTCACGGAATAGGTATCCACATATTGAAATTCATTTTTTTCTACCATGTACTGCGGGGCAAGGGATATTTGGAATACATTGAATGGCCGGTATTGCAGGTTGGCCTCAATCATATGCTGTCTGTCATATTTATACTGGCCATAATACTGAAATCCATCCACCATCACGACAAACTTTTTCCTGTCATCCGTGCTTACCGACATGTAGTTCCTTATTCCTCCAGGCATTTTAAGATCGGGGCCTCCCCGGAGCATCGATTTTGAATAATTGTTGCCTTCCATGCTAAATCCAAAATTGAATCTCCAGTAGTTGGTGAACTGCATGTTGGTATTGCCTTCCAACCCCTTGGCCAGGTTCAGGCCCCCAAAATCCCATGCACTGAACTGGTCCATGAATAGCCTGAATTCGCGGAAAATGCCTTTAGGCTGAAGCATTTGATAGGAACTCCACAGAATCTGGAGAACCATGTCAGCATCCCGTTCATAGCCCAGGTCATTCAATTCAAGTCCGGGTGATTTCCAGTTTGCAAATAGGCCGTATGTCCATTTGCTTCCGCCTGTTTTGCCGATTTCTATTCTTCCTCCATGGCCGGAAAGAAACCTGCGTGCTGAATCAAGTCTTACATAACTAATATCCGGGCGCTGAAAATATCTCGAGGAGGCTTCCTGTAAATTGACCAGCGCTTCCTCACTTCCATTCACATCGCTGAATATCCCTTTTACGGTAAAGTAATAATTCCTGTTTTTCCAGTATTGGGTGAAGTCAACTCCCCCTGTGTAGGCTGACCTCAACAGGAAATTTACGGACGAACTGGCAATATCGCGGTTTGTGGCAGTAAAAATAGCTCCAAGAATGGAATTCCCTCCATTAAAGTCTTTCTGAATCCTGCCTACTAAGTAATTGGTCAATGGCTCAACCATGACTTTCCTGCGATGACCCAGCGAATCAATCACGGCATACTCATTGGAAGTAACACTCTCCAGAAGCCCTATGGACAGCCCATCTTTGGTTTTCCCCGAAATTTTTGCCGCACCCAGAATATTGGTATTGGCCGGGGCCTTTACATATTCATTATTGCCGGCATCGATTATATACTGCGGACTTCGCCCGATGCGTCGGGAATAGAAAAGATTTTCGCCCGACATGTCGCCATCGCCAATCATTAAGGGAAAGGAAAATATGCTTTTCCCTTCAATGAAGAACGGGCGCTGTTCCTGGTAATAGGTTTCATATGCGGAAAGGTTCAACTGCGAAGGATCAGCCTCAACCTGCCCGAAGTCAGGATTGATGGTGAAATC
>JAKAMP010000118.1 GCA_021812865.1 Bacteroidota bacterium
GGGCAGGGTCTTGTATTCAGCCCCTGTTTCCGGATCCATACAGAATCCGTTTCTTCGCAATATTCTCCTGCCCGGAAACCACTTTTCCTGCATACCGGTATTTTCACCATCTCATCGTAGGGCTGGCTGAACCATCCGGATGAAGGAAGTATGCCAAAAATATCGAATAAAATAGGGGCGGCGCCTGATACACCAGTCAGCAATGGACGCCCCTCTCCGTCAGCATTTCCCACCCATATCCCCACCACATATCCCGGAGTGGTCCCTATAGCCCAGGCATCACGGTTTCCATAACTGGTACCGGTTTTCCAAGCAATCTTGTGCTTTGAACCGAACGATTGCCATGAAGCCTCCTGGTCAGGTCGGTTCACTTCCACCAGCGCTTCATAGGTGAGCCAAACCGAGGAGGCCGATAAAAGAGAAGGATTATCCGAAAGCTTTGGACTATCGGGTTCTTTTTCCGGCTTGCCATCAACTTGCAGCAAGAATGAGGGTTCGCGTATATCCTGATCCGAATAGCGTCCGTTATATTCGGCATAATGATTCAGCACCCTGCTCAACCCGGCATAAATACCTGAAATTTCCCATAAGCTGGCTTCGGCGCCCCCAAGGATAAGGGACAATCCATAATGATCGGCCGGGAACCGGATGCTAATAAACCCCGCTTTCTGAAGGAAGTCATGGAATTTTTCAAGCCCGTGCTGTTGAAGCATCCTTACAGCTGGTACATTCAGCGAACGGGCCAGGGCCCTCCGGGCAGGTACCGCTCCATCGTACGACTCGTCAAAATTCTTCGGGAAAAATCCGCCAAACTGCGAGGGAATGTCAGCTACCAGGCTGGTGGGAAGAATCTCCCCGTCCTCGATCATCGAAGCATATAACAGGGGCTTCAGGATACTGCCTGTACTCCTGGGCGCCCGTATACAGTCCACGTCGTTTTCGTACCGGGAAGAATCCCGGGTGAGAACATTGCCGGAATACGCAATTACATGCCCTGTTTTGACTTCAATTACCAGGGCTGCAATATTGAATATCTCGTTTTTTTTCAGCTGCTCAAAATGCCTTAAAAGAATATGATTTACCGATTGCTGCAGTTCGGCATCGATGGAGGTTCTGAACCTGCTTCCCCTGTGCATGGCATAAACCTGTTCCAGCAGATGAGGGGCAAGGCGGGGCAGGGGAAAGGGCTTGTCGGGTATGGGTTCGGCAACGGAAAGGCGCCAGGTCAGCGAATCCATCAGGTGATGGGCATATAGAGTACCCAGTAGACGGTTTCGTTTTCTGAGCAGTTGTTCCCTGTTTTTCCCCGGGTAAATCAGGGCAGGTGCATTGGGCAAGATGGCGAGAAGGGCCGATTCCGACCACGATAAATCCCCGGGGTTCCGGCCAAAGTACCTCCAGGATGCGGCTTCCATCCCTACGATATTCCCTCCGAAAGGTGCATTGGCACAGTACATTTGCAGAATTTCTGCCTTGGAATATCTTAGTTCCAACCTGGTAGCCAGGACGATTTCAATGAGCTTCTCAAAAATGCTGCGTTCTTTCCCTTTCCTCGATAAACGGATAACCTGCATGCTCAGGGTACTTCCACCGCTCACCACATGGCCCTGGCGTACATTCTGAACCATGGCACGACCCAGAGCCAGCGGATTGACACCCGGATGCAAGTAAAAATCTTTATCCTCGAAATACAACAATGCCTTTTCGATCTTTCCGGGGATCTGTCCTGAAGAGGGGAAGCGCCACTGCCCGTCGGTTGCAATTTTTGCACCCAGCAGCTTTCCGCTCGCATCCTCCATTACAGTCGAAACCGGAGCGTCGAAAAGCCTTCGCGGGAGACAGAAAGTATAGAGCAGAAAAAAAATGACCAGGAAAAGAATGATCACTCTCGTCCTGGTCATATGGGACATGATCTTACCGGAATACAGGGAAAGCAATTCCCTCGAAAATCCGGGAAGCGGTCTATTTTTTAAGCGCATTGGCACCCCCGACAATTTCGAGGATTTCCTTGGTAATGGCTCCCTGCCTGGCTTTGTTGAAGGTCAGGGTGAGATCCTTCACCAGTTCGTTGGCATTGTCGGTTGCTTTATGCATGGCGGTCATCCGCGCTCCGTGCTCGGCAGCATGGGAGTCAAGAAGAGCCTTGTAAAAATGAATTTTCAGCGAACGGGGCACCAGTTCCTTCACCATGTATTCCTGTGAAGGTTCATAAATGAAATCGAAGTGCTGGGCAAATTCCTTTGACTTATCCTTCTTCTGTGGTTTCACGGGAAGAAACTGATCGTCCGTAAGGATCTGCACGGCCGCATTCTTGAACTGGTTGTAAACCAGGGTCACCTGATCGTATTCCCTGTTGGCGTAACTGTCCATAATTTCCTGTGCCACAGGACTCACCCGGTCGAAATCGAGCTTTTCATACAGGTTGCTGTAATTCTTCACTACCTTGAAATTCCTTGTACGGAAGAAATCATATGCTTTCTTCCCGATGGTGATGAGTTCAAGCCTGCCCTGTTCATGATAGCCGGGATATTTCTCAACCATCAGCTGAAGCGCCTTCTTGATGACGTTAGCATTGAAAGCGCCGCACAATCCTTTATTGGAAGTGATCACCACGAGCAGAACACGGTTTACATTTCTGCTTTTCCCGTACACATTATCATTGCTGTTGCCCAGGTTGGCGCTGATGCTGTTGAGGATATCATTCAATTTGCCGGCATAGGGCCTGAGTTGAATAATGGCGTCCTGGGCCCTCCGCAGCTTCGCCGCTGAAACCATTTTCATTGCACTGGTAATCTGCTTGGTGGAGTTTACCGATGCAATTCTGACGCGTATTTCCTTTAAATTTGGCATAATAGATACAATTTGCCTGCTACAAGCAAACGCGATGTTTATTTAAACCGGCTGGCCATTTCATTGGCTGCCTGCTCCAGTGTCTTTTCTATTTCAGGATTGATTGCCCCGTCACGCAGTGTATCGAGGACTTTCCTGTGTTTTACGTTCAGGAACTGGAGAAATTCAGCTTCAAATTCCTTGACCTTGTCCTTGGGAACCGTCCTCAACAGGCCTTTGGTTCCGCAGTAGATAATGGCGATCTGGTCTTCCACGGCTACAGGGCTGTACTGTCCCTGTTTTAGGATTTCCACGTTTTTAGATCCCTTATCCAGTACGGTCAGCGTGGCGGCATCAAGGTCGGACCCGAATTTCGAAAAGGCTTCCAGTTCACGATATTGTGCCTGGTCGAGCTTGAGCGTACCGGCGACCTTCTTCATAGATTTGATCTGTGCGTTACCTCCTACGCGGGATACCGAGATACCCACGTTGATGGCCGGACGGATACCCGAGTTGAAAAGATTTGATTCGAGGAAGATTTGTCCATCGGTGATGGAGATCACATTGGTGGGGATATAAGCCGATACATCCCCGGCCTGGGTTTCGATTATGGGAAGTGCGGTAAGACTGCCTCCGCCCTTCACAATGCCCTTGATGGATGCCGGCAGGTCGTTCATCTGGGAGGCGATTTCATCCGATTCGATGATCTTTGCAGCACGCTCGAGCAAGCGGGAATGCAGGTAGAAGATATCGCCGGGGTATGCCTCGCGTCCGGGCGGCCTGCGAAGAAGCAGGGATACTTCGCGGTAAGCAACGGCCTGCTTTGACAGGTCGTCGTAAATAATCAGTGCATCGCGTCCGGTATCCCTGAAGTATTCACCAATAGCAGCTCCGGCAAACGGGGCATAGAATTGCATGGCAGCAGGATCGGATGCGGTTGCTGCAACAATGATGGTATAAGGCATTGCTCCATGTTCCTCAAGAATATGGGCGATGTTTGCCACGGTAGAGCCTTTCTGGCCTATGGCCACATAGATGCAAAATACCGGTTTTCCCAGAAGGAAATTGGTCTTCTGGTTGATGATCGTATCAATGGCAATGGCTGTTTTCCCGGTCTGGCGGTCACCAATGATCAGCTCGCGCTGTCCGCGACCAATAGGAATCATGGCATCGATGGCCTTGATACCGGTCTGAAGGGGTTGCTTCACCGGCTGGCGGAAAATTACCCCGGGAGCCTTTCTTTCGAGAGGCATCTCAAAGGCTTTTCCACTGATAGGTCCTTTGCCGTCGATCGGATCACCAAGGGTATTGATGATCCTGCCCAGCATACCTTCGCTCACATTAATGGACGATATCTGCCTGGTGCGCCTTACCAGGTCGCCTTCTTTTATTTCTTCGGAGGAACCAAGCAACACGGCTCCTACATTGTCTTCTTCCAGGTTCAATACGATGCCTCGAATACCGTTTTCAAATTCAATGAGCTCGTTCGACTGTACATTCGACAGTCCGAATATTCGGGCAATACCATCGCCAACCTGTAAAACCGTCCCTACTTCTTCCAGTTCAACTCCGGTTTTAATCCCTTCGAGTTGCTGCTTCAGAATCTTAGAGACTTCTGATGGTTTAATTTCTGCCATATCGGGGAATTATTTTATTTTCGGTTTATAAGTTCTCTTCTGATCTTTTTGAGGCCAGCCAGAATGCTGCCATCGTAATGCATATCGTCAACTTTCAGTATATAACCGCCGATAATCGACGGGTCAACCTGCTCAATCAATTCAATTTCCTTGCGGAAATGTTCCCTGACAATTTTTTTCACGGAGTTGCGCAGGTTTTCATCGATGGGTACAGCGGTAACAAAAATAGCGGTTTCAATGCCCTTACTTTCCTTGTATTCATGAATGAACCAGCGGATGATTCCGAAAATCTGGTTTTCCCTTTTATTCTGTACCAGAAGCTCAAGGAATCCCATCGTTTGCGGATGAACTTTTCCACCGAAAAGCTGCCTGAATATTTCTGTTTTTTCAGAGGGTTTGATCACCGGATTGTCGATCACCCAGTAGAATTCAGGTACGCCTTTGGCAGATGCGCTGATCAGTTCTAGGTCTTTCCTCACCTCTTCCACCAGATTCTTTTCCTTTGCCAAAGAAAAAAGCGCTTTCGCGTAACGTACATTGATGCTGCTGATTTCCATTTTCTCTAAGGTGATGAGGTGAATTAATTCAGTTTGGTTTGACTCAAAACCTTATCAATAAGCTCTTTCTGCCCTTTCTCGTCTTCCAGTTGTTTCTGGAGCAGTTTCTGGGCAATATCCACAGAAAGATTGGTCACCATTTCCCTGATCTGTTCAATGGCAGCAGCCCTTTCATGCTGGATAGCCTGACGGGCAGCGTCAATCATCTTATTACCTTCCTCAATGGCTTTCTGGCGGGCATCGCTGATGATCTGATCTTTCATTTCACGGGCTTCTTTGATCAGCTTATCCCTTTCAAGGCGTGCTTCAGCCAGAATCTTTTCATTGTCAGCCTGCATTTTTGCCATCTGCTCCCTGGCCTTGTCGGCGGAGCGGAGAGCCTGCTCGATGGAATTTTCCCTGTCCCTCAAAGCATTCAGAATGGGCTTCCATGCGAACTTCTTCAAAATGAGCAGAACTACGCTGAATGCCAATAGCATCCAGAACAACAGTCCTATTCCCGGGGTTATCAGTTCCATGTTGTACGTTTTAAATTTGCCTGGCTAATTAAACCATTCATCAATGGTTCGCGGATAGAATGCAGTACAAGGGAAACATAGGGTTTCCTGCCTTCATCCTTCCGGAAACGGGATAACCTTCTCAGAGGAAGATTACGATCAGGCAAACCACAACAACGAACAGGGCTACCCCTTCTACAAGTGCAGCTGCGATAAGCATGTTCGATCGAATGTCGCCTGTAACTTCAGGTTGACGGGCAATGCCTTCCATTGCATGACCCCCGATGAGGCCAATACCAATACCTGCGCCGATTGCGGCCAATCCTGCGCCAATTGCTGCTCCAAGTTTTGCTGTTTCAGCTGCCAGAAGAATAAATAAAAGTGCGGACATAAAATTAAAAGTTAAGTTGTTAATATCAGTGATGTTCCGTAGTTGCTAATCCAAAGTAAAGTGCCGAGAGCAGGGTGAATACATACGCCTGGATCAGGGCAACCAGTAATTCGAGGAAGTAAATGAAGATGACAAAAGCCACGGACAGGGGCGAAACCGCGTATCCGAGAGCTACGTTCATCTGGCCGAAAATGAAGATCAGGCTGAAAAATCCGAGTACTACAATATGACCGGCGGTGATATTGGCGAAAAGTCGGATCATCAAAATGAAGGGCTTGGTAAACATTCCGGAAATCTCTACCAGGGGCATAATAGGCAAAGGGAATTTAAGCCACCAGGGCACACCCGGGGCATCCACCATCTCCCTCCAGTAATGCTTGTTACCACTGAAGGTGGTGATCGCAAAGGTGAAAAGGGCCATTACCATGGTCACGGCAATATTGCCAGTAACATTGGCGCCGCCGGGAACGATCGGGATTAGTCCCATCATGTTGTTGAACCAGATAAAAAAGAAAATGGTGCAGAGATAAGGCATGTACCTTTCATAACGCTTTTCGCCTATACTGGGGCGCGCAATATCATCACGGATAAACATGATGAAGGGCTCCACAACCGACTGAATGCCTTTGGGCGCCTGGTTAGGGTTTTTCTTGTATGCCTTCGCGGCGGTCAGGAAAATCCATAACATCAGGGCAACGCTTACCAAGAGGGCCGCAACATTTTTGGTGATGGAAATATCCAGAGGCTTCACCGTGGTGCCGTCGGGTTGGATTTCCACAACCTTCCCTTTATCCGGTCCTTCCATAGCGATTTTAAAATTGTCGTACACGGCGTTTCCGTGCTCCAGCTTTGAGGAACAGAAAACATGCAGGCCTGTGGTTTTGCTGTAAACAATCACCAGCAGGGGAATGGCAATCGGATGGTCTCCATGACTGGTTTTGAGGGTAAGTATATGCCAGTAGTATGCATCTCCGATATGTTCAAAAATGAATTCACCGGCATTGAATCCTTTTTTCCCCGCTGAGGCTGTACTCGCGGTATCCTTAACTGACGCTTCCTGCGAAAAAGCAGTATACCCTGTAATTCCTAAAAAGCAAATTATCAGAATGGTAAGCCGACGAAAAATCAACATAAATCTATCTTTATTCGGGACGTTAAAGATAAAGAATAAAATCAAATATCGATACCCTGGCGTCCATTTTTCACTTGCCGGGAAAGGAAAACAAGTTCAAACGCAGTGTAAGCAAAATACAGGATAATGAACTGGAACAGAAATGAAATTGCTTCATTCCGCCTGACGAAAATATAGGCGAGCATGAAAATGATATAAATGAAAAACCGGATACCGGTTCCCAACAGAAAAAAACGGGCAAAAACGGCTGGTCTCCCAGATGCTGCGGAATGAAGCAGGGCAAAAAAACCGGTGTTCACCAGAACAAAAAAGAGAAGCACCAGAGGGAAGGCAGGCAGGTAATATTCCCGGATTACCGTGGAAAAAAGAATAATGGCTGCAACTCCGATAAATGCAGTATAGAGCAGAATGTAAAGCAGAAACTTTTTAAGGACAGAAGTAAACATGGTAGAGCAGGAATTCATTTCCTGAGATGCATCAGGTCTCTTATGAAATAATAAATGGCCAGGATAACGGCCAGAAATGATAATACCAATGTAAATACAGGGAAGGATAGTTTCAATAACCTGTCAAGCCCCAGCCCCCCGAAAACACCTGCAGCAATAATGACAAGCATCTGGAAGGTCATAGCTGAATAGAAAGAGAAGCTGCTAAGCTCCTCCTTCTTCTT
>JAKAMP010000119.1 GCA_021812865.1 Bacteroidota bacterium
AGTTCGAGGAAGCAGGAAACGAAACCCGTGAGGGGAGAAACCCCCGCTTCCGCGTAAGCAAGCGGTGGGAGAGTTCATAACAGTCTGCTGGAAGAAATCATTTGTGATTCCGATCTTGATTATCTCGGAAGGACTGATTTTATACCCGTTTCCAATACGCTTTACCAGGAAATGAGCGACCGGAACATGATCGGAACCCTCAACGACTGGAACAAACTGCAGGTGAAGTTCATATCAGGGCATAATTACTTCACCAACACCGCACGCAGCCTGAGGGAGGTGAATAAACAGAAGCAGATCGAACGCATCAGCGCCTTGATCACGGAGGACTGAGCCATCCGGTCATTTTCTTCCCATATGCCTTCTGCTGAAGGCTCATATGCCGAGGAAATAATAAACTGCAGAAAGCAGCGCCAGTGAGATCAATTCCGGCAGAATGTCCCGCAATCCCATATGATAAAAGATTACCTTATTCAGCGCTGATACCGCATGCACGGGCGACAACAGACTGTTTACCGCGATTGGGTATTCTCCGGCGGTAAACCATGGTGTGATATTGAGCGGGAACATGGCGCCGGAGAGAAACATGAATATGAAAAAGGGGAAGTTGCCCACGATGAGTATCGGGTTGGCCGAACGTGCGAATGCAGCAAGAATCAGGCTGAAAGCAATCACCGAGATGCTGGTCAGGATGCAGATGAACAGGATAAGCCAGAAGGAGCCATCCATACGGAATCCCATGGCAGCCGCTACTCCCAGGGTGATGAAGGCGGAAATAATTCCCAGTAGAACCTGTACCGCCGAAATGCCCGCGAGCACGGTACCGGTCCCCACCGGAGCCATCCTGAGCCTGATGATGGTGCCTTTCTCCGTTTCGTTCATAATGGCGATGGAGGCACTGAACATCAGCATGAGAATAGCAAAGATCACCAGCCCGGGAACCGCAAGCTCAAATTCGGTGCGATGCAACCCTTCTCCCATGGGCGTTTCTTTGAAAACGATGGGGTTGCTTAAGTGAAGCTGCGTATAGATGTATTTCTCAACTCTATTGTAGGTCCATATTGCTGATAGCATATATTCCATGCGGGTAAGATCGCCGGTGAATTCAACCGGCACCGGGAAACGGTATGAATCGCGGTATGACAGAATCCGCTGGCTGAAGGATTCGGGAATGATCAGCAGCAGGTCAGCTTCCTTGTTCCTGATTTTTTCTGCAGCCTTAGCCTGGTCATTGCAGCGCAAGAAAGTCAATAGATTTCCGGCGGCGCTGTCTTTCAGGGAAAGAAGAGAATTTTCCAGCTGTATGCCCAGGTTAAGAGTGTCTCTGTGAATGTAGCATCCCCTGTCGCTATTCAGAGTCAGTACATCAAGACGGGGGGTATAGCTGGTGGTGATAAGACTATATCAGCACGAAGAAAGGGGCAAGACTGCCGGCCTGTTCTTTCTATCTAGTTACGATGGGGGAAAATAATTCCTGCTGAAATATTACCAATATATCTTCTTGATGCGTTTGGGAGTGATCATGTCATTTTCAAATATCTTAAGCTGGGCGCTTCCATGCAAGTTCAGATGAAATTTCATTTCAATGGTTTGACCGGAAACATTGCTTGTAAATTCCCTTGAATAATTGGGTGTAAGATCGGTATAATCCCATTTTGGGTTTGATTCAACTTCAAAAAACCACTCAGAATAGGATTGGTACGAGAGAATGGTATCCTGCGCAGGGTATGTGATCAGATCAGGATAAAATCCAACCTTCAGAACGTTTCCTTTTGGAACAAATGCTGTCATTGCAGCTCCGATCCAGCTTCCGGGATAGGGATTCCAGAATGTATCCCGGGTCAATGACAAAATGTTCGGGGCATACACGCCATTGAGTGGATAAGAAAATTCATTTACGATTTGAAAATCGGTTGAGTCAATAAACCGCTGAACCATTCCAGCGAAGGAAGGGATGCTGAACGTATCACTCAGGTTTGCATATTTATCGGTAAGATGAATTCTAACCTGGCTCGTATCGATAAGCAGGGCATCATTGATAATCCTGGTCTTAACTGTTGAATTATCAAGTTTTCCGTCCGTCCGGATATCTTCACTTATCGTGGCAAGCAGTTCAGATAGATCAGCCTCTGACTTATTGCTTTGCAGAATTGCGCTTAATGCCAGCAGAATGGCATTGTTATCACCGGGCTTTGAGATATCCAACAGTTCTGATGGCGGAATATCCGACTTGTCCAGGAAAAATATCCTGAGAATTTCGTGTTCTGCCTGGCTTTTAGCTTCTGCGAATGACTTTCCTTCATTCATCAGATATTCCACACGGTCTTTTTCAAGGGTGGTTAAAAGATTTACATTCACACTGGTTTTATCCGAGATATCTGACAAAGCAAAAAGCGGCAATTGTGAAGTAGAATTCTCGCCGGTCACCTCGTTAAAATAAAACCCATTTGCCAGAAGTTCCACATATTGTGATTTCAGGTCGATTTCGCCGGTAGCAAAACTTCCGGAGTTGCTGGTAATCTGCGTGTAGTAGTTTTTTCCGGTAGGATTCAGATGGCGATCGAGTTCACTAATGGTAATCAGCGTCCCCACGAGGTAGGGACCTTTCTGTACTGTTCCGCTCAGGCTCTTGAGAGATACTGGTTGTGTTTGTTCCGATTTATTACTTGTACAGGAAATTGATCCTAATATCAGGACTGCTGACAGGCAAAGGGTTAGAATTTGATGAACGGTTTTCATATGAGCGCTTTTAGGAAATTCAGTAATCGTGGATAGTTTTATATGGTTCAGTTCGGACTAAGTTAATTAAAAAATAACGTTATGCAAAATATAAAAAGAATCAATCCTGCATTTCTTCAAGTTGCACGGTCGGATAGAAAACGGGCAGTGCATCTCAAAATGCTGTATCTTGGCAAGCTGTTTGTTGTAAATGAAATTTGTTAATAAACTTATGATATTCAGGGTTATATTGATTTTGCTGATCATTCAGTTTTCCCTTCCGGTTCATGCACAAGAGCATTATTTGTCAAATGCCAGTCTTATGGTTCACCTGAATAGGGACGCTGCCTATGTGAACCAGCGGAGCAGGATTGCAGCGAAATACAAGCATGTGAGTCCGGGTCAATGGGGGGAGTTTGTAAAAGGAGTGAATACAGGCTTTGTTCCACACGGGAAGGAAATTGCGCTGACTTTCGATGCCTGCGGAGGGCCCAAAGGCAAAGGATATGATGCTGAACTGGTAGACTACCTAAGGAAAGAACATGTACCTGCCACCCTTTTTGTGTCAGGGAGGTGGATCGATGCCAATGAGCAGACACTCAGGGAGCTTGCAAGGGATACTTTGTTCGAGATTGAAAATCACGGGCTGTATCACAGGCCCTGTTCCCTGGATGGCGACAGCGCCTATCATATCAGGGGCACCCGGAACGCATCCGAGGCCTTTGATGAGCTGGAAGCCAATGCGTTGAAGATTGAAAAGATTACCGGTCGCAAACCCTCTTTGTATCGCTCATCCACAGCATTCATCAACGAGGGAGCCGTGAAACTGTCCGGTGATCTTGGTATTCAGGTGGTGAGCTACAGGGTGCTTTCGGGCGATGCTGTGCCTTATGCAAAAACGGAACTGATATCCGATTACGTGATCAGGCATGCCAGTCCGGGGGCCGTAGTAATTATGCATTTCAACCATCCTGAATGGAATACCTGTGAGGCCCTGCATGCCATCATTCCTGCCCTGAAAGCCAGGGGTTACCGGTTTGTCAGGCTTGGTAGCCAGGAACTGGTAAGCAGAAAATAACCATCTTTCCCTGTTAAATAATTCAACTGGGAAGGAAATCCTGAGCAGGAATATTGATGTGAATGGATCAAGAAAAGGATAGAAGGACCTATAACCATAAGGGTGCAAATGACTATAACGAATGCGGCAGTCAGGGAATGGCAGATTGTTGATGCCTCTTCATTTTGTGTCATATTGAACTTTTTAACTTGCATGAGTTTTATTACATTTGAATACAAAATCTAAGTCTTTTGCGGTATGCTTGAAATTTTCCGTAGGATAAAAAGACAGAATATTCCCTGGAAATTTATTCTGGCCGTTCTGGCCATTGCCCTCGCCATATTTTTTGTGAACCAGGAAAAAGGGGAGGTGAGGCATATCAAGAACATCCTGCTTAGTGCAAGTCCATTATGGGTGCTGATTGGGCTGACCATAACCGTGATTTATATTGTACTGCAGGCTGCGATGTATTACTATAGTTTCCGAACCATCCGCAGCCATATGGATTTTGTTCCTGCGCTTCTGTTGTACCTGAGACGTAGCGTGGTGAGTGTTTTTGTGCCGGGAGGAGGGGTTTCTTCCATGGCTTTCTTTACTTCGGAGCTTGAAAAGCAGAAGATCACCCTCACCCAGAATTACCTGGCATCGATAATTTATCTCATCTCCGGTTTTGTTACCGTGGTTATCATCGCCATCCCTGCCCTGGTATACCTTTTGCTGAAACGGAATATCGAAGGGTATGAGATCTTCGGTTTTGTATTTGTGATTGCTGCTGTTGTCTTTCTTGGAGTGCTGGTTTTCAGTCTTTTCAAACGCGGCTGGGTATATCGCCTCATGCAGAGATTCCTTCCCGATTATGCCGTGGTCATTGATGATCTGGTAACCAACCAGTTCGATAAAAGGAATTTCCTGAAAGTCCTTGCCTGTTCCATGGGAATAGAGCTGACGGGGATCATCCAGCTGTGGATTGCGATGATTGCCCTGGGATATGCTCCGTCCGTTGAAACGGCTGTGATTGGGTATGTGGTGGTAGTAGTCATGCTCATCGCTTCCCCCTTCATTAAAGGTATCGGCCCGGTTGAGTTTGTGCTGACACTGGTGCTGAAGCAATACGGACTGGCAACTATTGCGGCCATTTCGGTAACCTTTCTTTTTCGCTTCTTTGAATTCTGGGCAACCCTAATCATTGGTCTGTTCAGCTTCATTGCACGCAAAGAAAGCCTCCTGTACAGGCTGTTTCCTTCATTCTTCCTGATGGTGCTTGGTTTTGTAAATATTTTTTCCGTATTGACTCCGCCCCTGGCTTACCGTATTCAGTTCATACGGAATTATCTTCCGCAATCGGCCATCAATGCGTCCAACTACTTAGTCATTGTGATCGGAATCTCGCTGATTCTTTTGTCTGTATACCTTTTCAGGGGGCTGTTCAATGCCTGGATACTTGCTATTTTTCTAACGGTTGTGTCGTTCTTCGGGCATATTGCCAAGGCTGCTGACTGGGAGGAAGCTCTCCTGGCCCTGTTTACGATTGGCGTATTATGGACCACCCGCAAGCAATATCATATGCGCACCGATCCCAAAATGCAACGCACGGGAATTCTTACTTCCCTGGCTATGCTGGTGGCTGTGCTGATCTATGGTGTGGTAGGATTCTACTTCCTGGATAAAAGACATTTCAATATCGATTTTTCTTTCCTTCACTCCGTGAAGTCAACCCTATCCTGTTTTCTCCTGATGAGCTCCGGAGACCTTGACCCGCTTACCCGCTTCGGTCGCGGATTCATTTATTCCATCAACGGGGCGGGAACTCTGGCGGTGCTTTTCTTTGTGTACACCATGATCAAGCCATACGCCAACCACGAAAGGCAGGAAGAAGAAATGAAGTTGACCCTGGCCAGGGACCTGGTTTCGAAGTACGGCAATTCGGCCCTGGATTATTTCAAGACTTATTTCGACAAGGAGTTGTTTTTCTCCTCTGCCCGGGAGGCATTTGTGGCTTATAAAGTGTCAGGCGATTATGCTGTGGTGCTCGAAAACCCAATAGCCTCCAGTGAAGAAGAACTGCGAAGCGTCATTGATGAATTTGAAAAGCATTGCCAGGAAAATAATCTGAAGGCAGTCTATTACAGGGTTTCCGAGGAAGGGCTGAAAGTTCACCGGGAACGAGGCAAACGATTCCTTCTCATCGGGCAGGAAGCTGTGGTGGATCTGCAAAGTTTTTCCCTCGACGGAGGCGAAAAGAAACCTATGCGTAATGCCCTGAACAAGGTTGAGAAAAGTGGATTTACCAGCAAGGTATATGAGCCGCCTCTCAAGGAAGGTTTGTTGCAGAAGCTCAAGCTGGTGTCCGATGAATGGCTTGATTCAGGAGACAAGTCCGAAGAATTGTTCTCCCAGGGTTTGTTCAACTGGGATGAAATCAAACACCAGACGGTGCTTACCGTTGAAAATGCCGAGGAAAAGGTGGTGGCTTTCATCAATCTTATCCCCGACTATGCCATGAGCGAAGGTACATACGATCTTCAGCGGAAATTGCAGGATGCCCCAAACGGGGTTATGGATTTTGTGCTTATCCGTATGTTTGATCACCTGAAATCGAAGGGCATACGCTATGTGAACCTTGGACTGGTCCCCATGAGCGGAATAGAGAAAGGCAAGGATTTTGCCGAGAGCGCCATCAAATTCATGTACGAGCAGCTGCCGCAGTTTGCCCATTACAAAGGTTTGCGCGACTATAAAGATAAATTCAACCCGGCATGGCACAACAAATACCTTGTGTACAGCCATACCTACGACCTTATGCGACTGCCGCAAGTACTCACCCGTATCATGAAGGCGTGAGGGGAGGATAATAAATTCCTGAGAGCATGTGATCAGTATTTCCCGAGAAGCTTTTCTTTACAGGTATGAGAACCATCATTCAATGGTCATACAATGGTCAAACGATGGGTGCCTCGTTTAATAAACAGGAATGTAAGCGAAAATCGCATAGCCAAAGGTCAACTGTCGTTAAAAGCAAGCTGCAGCCTGAAAACTGAGGCAGACCAAATTGGTATTTCCCATTCGGGGGCATTCTGATTCACATTCTTGCAGTGAATTTTCACTCAACCGCCCACTCGTATACCCCGCTGGAATATTTCTTGTTCAGTTTCACGCACAGGCGCATGGCGCTGGTGTTTACAGGCTGGAAGCGCATGCTGTCCCAAGCGTTCCGGGTGGTTTTGTATGCCATTTCTGCCTTCACCGGTTTCCAGGCTCCCTTGTCGAGGTATTGCAGTTCCCAGGTATCGGGAATACGACAGCCTCCGTATGGACGATCGTCAAACCAGTACACCTTTGAAGAAGATACGGTTTCCGGTTTGCTGAAATCATACTGTATCCAAGCCCAGCGATTGCTATCGGGCCACCAGTGGTAATAGAGCACTCCGGTATCATTGGAGCTGTCGGGCACCCACTGATCATTCACCGCCTTCAGGGCATTGGTCATCTTGTCGGCTGTTACCTTGCTGAGCGTGGCAATGGTAGGTGCGGGGAGGGGGTGAGCGCTCGATTTTTCCACCGGGAGCCATACCATCATCTCTCCCGGTCCGCGGTTACACCAGCTGTAATACGGCACGAGCCCGGCCTCACGAGAACTGTCGGCCTGCACGGTGCCTTGCATATCCCTCCAGGTAAGGTCTGCGCTGGTGCTGAGGAAGTCAATTCCATTCAGGAGGGAGGGATTGTAGGATGCTTTTACCTGGTTTTTCGGGTCGAACATAAGGCTCAGCACATGTCCGTTTTTGTTATCAGGCCATTCTGCACAGTACATTACGGGACCTCTTTGCAGTGCAAGCTTACCTTTGTCGGCCACCACTTTATCGTTGGCTG
>JAKAMP010000120.1 GCA_021812865.1 Bacteroidota bacterium
CTGCTGAAAAACTCCATGAACCTTAAACTTTAGAACTGAAACCCGAAACAGAAAAAGCCAATTTATGGTCAATCAGTGGCCAAACTATTGTCATACAATCGTAAAATTTTCACCATTGATATACATCCCACACTCCACCCCCTTGCAAGACAATCCGACTGCAAAACCGCACGACATTTTTTCATGATAACAGCATTGAAAAATGTTTTTCTGCCCCAGATTTTTATGCGATGCTTGTATTAATTTCCGATCCTTATGTAAGTTTGAATTTTACATTTTATATCTGTATTTGTGTATCGAATCAATAATTTGTCAAACCACGCATGTTTAACCACCTGATCCATTACCTTGAATCCCACATGGCCCCCTGCTATTATAAACAAGTGCTGGGAATACCCTGTCCCGGTTGTGGCATGCAGACAGCCTTTATTGAACTGTTGAAGGGCCATATCTGGGAAAGCATTACCATTTATCCGGCGCTGGTTCCTACGATAGCCATGTTATTTTTCCTAGTTCTGCACCTGATCTTCAGGTTCCGAAAGGGCGCCGACATCCTCAAATATTTGTTCATAGCGGACATAGCGATCGTAGTTTTTCATTATATTTATATCCTCATCACTCTTAAACACTAACCTATGGAAAACACAAATGAACAAGTCAATCCAAATCCTCCGCAGCAACCGGTGGTGACACAGCAGGCAGTGCCCAATTCAACTGCAGTTCTGGTTTTGGGAATCATCTCTATCGTCTCCTGCTGGTGCTATGGTCTGGTGGGAATCATTCTCGGTATCATCGCCCTGGCCCTTGCATCAAAAGGAAACGCAGCCTATAAAATGAATCCCGGCCAATACTCTGAGCCATCATTCAAGAATCTCAAAGCCGGCAGGATCTGTGCAATTGTTGGATTGAGCTTGTCCGGACTTTATCTTTTAGTTGTCATTATTTACCTTGCCGTAGTCGGTGTGGCCATCGGAACTATTTTCTCCGGTGCCCCCTGGCATGCATTTATGAATTAACCGTACCTTTGCAAGGTATTGAATCTTACTCCGGGGGACAGGACAAGACCTTCCCCCGGTTTTACTTGATGACCCATGGATGTTAAAAAGCGAACCGAAACCTTTGTTGAACTGGGAAGGAGGCTAAGCCTGTTTTCCGGGAAAGCGCCTGCTGAACAGTTGAGGCAGAATCCGGTGCTTGCCCGTATCCGGCACCAGATTGAAAACGGGCATATTCTCAATCCATGGTTCACTCCGGAGAATATAAGGGAATCGATTCTGTCCATTGCGGAGATGCTGAAGGAAGAAAATCTAATATCCTGGATTTCAGGCTATCCTGAATTACAGAGAAGGGATAGAAAAAAATTTGCAATCGGGGTAATTTCTGCAGGAAACCTGCCATTGGTTGGATTTCATGATTTCCTGTGCGTGCTCATTTCCGGAAACAAATACCTGGGAAAGCTTTCTTCCAAAGATGATGTGCTTCCGGTTTGCATGGCAGACCTGCTGATCCAAATTGAACCGGAGTTTGCCTCGCTCATATCCTTTCCGGAAGGCAACCTGCATGGTTTTGACGCGGTAATTGCCACGGGAAGCAACAACAGCGCAAGGTACTTTGAATATTATTTCGGCAAATATCCCCATATCATCCGTAAAAACAGGAATGCCATTGCCATCCTCGATGGGTACGAAACAGAGGATGAGCTCAGGCTGCTGGCCGACGATATTTTCATGTATTTCGGACTGGGATGCAGGAATGTTTCAAAGGTTTATATCCCGGAAGGATACGATCCCAAAAAGTTCATGCCTTCCCTGGAAGCCTATGCACACCTGAGGAACCACTATAAATACATGAATAATTATGAATACAACAGGGCAATCCTGCTGATCAACCAGGCTCCCCACCTTGACAATGGCTTCCTGCTGGTCAAAGAAGATGAAACCATCGCCTCACCCATTGGCGTGCTCAATTACCAATATTATCCATCGGTTGATTGGCTGAACAATCACGTTCAACAGCATATTGAACAGTTGCAATGCGTGGCAGGTCATATCGACTTGCCTTTCGGAACCATTCCTTTTGGAAAAGCCCAGCATCCAGGCCCTGCCGATTACGCAGATCATGCTGACACGATTGATTTTCTGCTGAAACTGGACAAAGAGTCCTTCAGCGCATGAAAAAACTCGCCATCATTCTCGGTCCCACGGCTTCGGGGAAATCAGCCCTGGCGCTATGGCTGGCCACAGAACTGAAAACGGTGATCCTATCTGCCGACTCCAGGCAAATGTACCGGGAGATGAAAATCGGCACCGCACGCCCATCCGATGAAGAGTTGAACAGGGTGAAGCATTATTTTGTAGGTCAACTGTCTATTGCCGACTATTACAATGCGAGTATGTTCGAGATGGAAGTGCATGACCTGCTGGAAGATATTTTCCGTCAGCACGATATTGTGCTCATGGCCGGAGGTTCAGGCCTTTACATCGATGCAGTCTGCAAGGGGATTGACGATTTCCCCACCACCGATCCGGAGGTACGCAAGGCCTTCCTTGAGCTGTATGAGCGTGAAGGAACCGAAGGATTGCGCAGCATGCTGAAGAAGCTCGATCCGGAATACTATGCCACCGCCGACCTGAAAAATTATAAAAGAATACTGAAGGCCCTCGAGGTGTCGACCATGACCGGTAAACCCTATTCTTCCTTCCTTACGGGTAAAAGCAAAGACCGGCCCTATGAAATCGTGAAGGTCGGGCTGGATATTCCCCGTGACACTTTATACCAGCGCATCAATGACAGGACAGAAAAAATGCTTTCGGACGGATGGCTGGAGGAAGCACGAAGCCTTTACCCCTACCGGCATCACAATGCCCTGAACACCGTGGGATACAAAGAGCTGTTTGCTTTTATTGAAGGGAAAACAGAGCTGGATGAGGCTGTAAGGCTTATCAAAAGAAATACCCGGCATTATGCCCGAAGGCAGCTTTCCTGGTTTGCGCGCGATAAAAGAATCCGGTGGTTCAATCCAGGGGAAGAAGCAGCAATCCTGGAATACATAAGGGACTGTCGATGATTTTTTTTCTTGCAGAACAAAATGCACCCGTAAGTGTTAACAAACCAGCCTCACAGGGCTTCAGAGAACAGAGTATGGAAGAAACCATCAGGCATTTCAACATCAGGGTTTATGCACTGGTCCTCAATAGCCGGAGGGAAGTACTGCTAAGCGATGAGTTTCAGATGGGTATGCGTATGACCAAGTTTCCGGGTGGAGGGATGCATTTCGGCGAAGGCACATTGGACTGCCTGCACCGTGAGATGATGGAAGAATTCAGTCAGGATGTGGAGGTAATCAGGCACTATTATACCACTGACTTTTTCCAGAAAGCGCTATTTTACGATGATCACCAGCTGATCAGCATTTATTACCTGTGCCGGCTGAAAGGCGAACCCCGGTTCCCGGTCTCGAAGGTTCCTTTCGAGCAGATCAGCGATATTAATGGAAGCCAGGCAGCCCGCTGGATCAGTCTCAGGGAACTGTATCCCGACAAGTACCTGAGTTTCCCGGTCGACCGGCATGTCGCGAAAATGCTTATCACGGATCAAACCCTCTGAGCGGTTGTTTGAGCATCCGGGGCGAATCGGCTGCATGAAATGTATGGATTTAAAGGGAATTATGTAATTTTGCATTAATCATTGCAGAACCTGTAAAAATGTTCCTTTCAACCCTTACCGGAGATGCGATCAATTGATCTACCATTTTGAACAGAAAAATTGTCATCATAGGTTCTGCGCACCCCTTCAGGGGTGGATTGGCAGCATATAACGAACGGCTGGCCAGGGAATTTCTCAGCCAGGGCGATGAAGTACAGGTGGAGACCTTCAGTCTTCAATACCCATCCTTCCTTTTCCCAGGGAAAACGCAGTATGCTAGCTGGCCTGCCCCGGATGACCTGAAGATCAACGTTACGATTAACTCCATCAATCTGTTCAACTGGCTGAAGGTTGGGCGAAGACTCAGAAAGCAGAAACCCGACCTGGTAATTATAAAATTCTGGCTGCCCTTTATGGGTCCCTGCTTCGGAACCATAGCCCGGATCATAAAGAGAAACAGGCATACCCGGGTGATTTCCATTCTCGACAATATCATTCCGCATGAGCATCGCCCGGGAGACCGCATTCTCACGAAGTACTTCGTCAAACCGGTGGATGGGTTTGTGGCCATGTCAAAATCGGTGATGGCCGATATCGATCATTTCGACACGAAAAAGCCAAGAAAGCTCTGTCCCCACCCGCTGTTTGACAATTTCGGAAAACCTGTTTCGCGTGAAGATGCCTTGCAGAGCCTATCCCTCGATCCTGCAACACGGTATTTCCTGTTTTTCGGCTTTATCCGCGATTATAAAGGGCTGGACCTTCTCCTGCAGGCATTTGCCGATTCACGATTGGCAGCAATGCCGGTAAAGCTCATCGTTGCAGGAGAATTTTACTCCGATCCCAAACCCTATCATAACCTGATAGAAAACCTGAACCTGAAAGAGAGGGTGATACTGAGGACTAACTTCATCCCCGACAGTGAAGTGGCCCGGTATTTCTGTGCGGCCGATATAATTGTTCAGCCCTATAAAAGCGCCACGCAGAGCGGCGTAACCCAGATTGCCTATCATTTTGAAAAGCCCATGCTGGTAACCAATACGGGCGGACTTCCGGAGATTGTACCTCATGGAAAGGTTGGGTACGTAGTGGAACCCGAACCCAAAGCCATCAGCGATGCATTGACTGACTTCATACAGAATCAACGGTATGATGAATATTCCGGGAATGCACGCATAGAAAAAAACAATTATTCCTGGGACCGAATGGTGAAAACCATTCTTGAAACCAGCGATATACCTAGTTATTGACATTATGCTGATCAGATCAAAAGCACCGTTACGATTAGGCCTGGCCGGCGGAGGTTCGGACGTATCTCCGTATTCCGACATATACGGGGGCGCCATCCTGAATGCCACCATTGCCATGTATGCCTATGCTACCATCGAGCCCACCAGCAACGGAAAAGTTGTACTGAACGCACTCGATACGGGTGAACGTTGCGAAATGCCTGCCACCTCAGAACTTAAAATAGACGGTACCCTTGACCTGATCAAGGGCATATACAACCGGGTGGTGAAAGATTACGTACACAAGCCCTTGTCCTTTGAACTTTCCACCTATGTGGATGCCCCCCCGGGATCAGGACTGGGATCGAGTTCAACCCTGGTCATTGCCATCCTGGGCGCCTTTACCGAATGGCTCAAGCTGCCCCTGGGCGATTATGACCTTGCCCAACTGGCCTACCAGATTGAACGCATGGATATGAACATGTCGGGCGGAAAGCAGGATCAGTATGCTGCCACTTTCGGCGGCGTAAACTTCATGGAATTTTACGCAAATGATAAGGTAATTGTGAACCCCCTGCGCATCAAAGACCAGGTATTACAGGAGCTGGCCGTGAACCTTGTGCTGTACTACACTGAAAAGAGCAGGTTGTCATCGCAGATCATCGAAGCCCAACGCCAGAATGTGATGAACAACAACTCCAATTCGGTGGAAGCCATGCATAAGATCAAGGAACAGGCTGTGCTGATGAAAGAAGCCTTGCTGAAAGGCGAACTGCAGACCATTGGCGAAATTCTTGATTTCGGCTGGCAGAACAAGAAAAAGATGGCCCAGGGTATTACCAACCAGTGGATAGACGATGTTTACAATGCCGCAATCAGGGCCGGGGCCACGGGAGGAAAGGTTTCCGGTGCAGGCGGAGGTGGATTTATGTTTTTTTATTGCCCCGGACTCACACGATATAAGGTAATAAAAACGTTGGAGCAATTCGGCGGGCAGGTAAAAAGGTATGAATTCACCAAACACGGATTGAAAACATGGGTAATTTAGTCGGATTGTTATTATTATATTTGTATCAACAAGTTTCTATATGATCAGGGAACGCATACAAAGATCGATCGATGTAAAACTGAAGATGGCTGCCGACGACCGTTTGATCGGGGCAATCGGGGCGGCTGCTTCGGCCATGACGGAGTGTTTCAAAAATGGCAACAGAGTGCTGTTCTGTGGCAACGGGGGAAGTGCAGCCGATGCGCAGCACCTTGCCGCTGAATTGTCAGGAAGGTTTTATTTTGACCGGCCGCCGCTACCTGCAGAAGCAGCCCATGTGAATACCTCGTTTCTTACGGCTGTGGCAAATGACTATTCTTTTGAAACCGCATATGCAAGGTATGTACAGGGCAGTTGCCATAAGGGCGATTTGCTGGTGGCGATTTCCACTTCGGGAAACTCAGAAAATATCCTCAGGGCAATCGAGGCCGCACACTCACTGGGCATGATCACAATAGGAATGACGGGTGAATCCGGAGGCAAAATGAAAGATATAGCGGATATCCTGATCAATGTGCCCTCCCAGGATACGCCGAGGATACAGGAATCACACATTCTTGCCGGGCATATCATCTGCGAACTGGTTGAGAAAGATTTATTCCAAAAAGCATGATCCGTGAAGCAATCATATTGGCAGGCGGTTTAGGTACCAGGTTGAAAGAAACCATACCCGACATGCCCAAGCCCATGGCTCCCATCGGAGGTAAACCTTTCCTGTGGTATGTAATGGAGTATCTTCACCAATCGGGCATCCGCAAGGTGATCATGTCGGTGGGTCATAAACACGAAACCATTGTCAGTCACTTCGGCAACCGGTATAAAGAAACAAAGATCGATTATGCCATAGAGACCGAACCACTTGGCACGGGTGGAGGCATAAGACATGCTCTTTCCTATGTCAAGGATTCAGAGGTAGCTATTATAAACGGAGATACCTTCTTCCCCGTGCCGCTGGCGGAGATGCACGACTATCATAAACGCACCAAAGCCCATCTCACGGTTGCTCTCAAACCTATGGAAGATTATGAACGATACGGAACTGTGGTGGTAGAAGAGGGACGGATCATCCGTTTTGAAGAAAAGAAACCCACCGAATACGGGCATATTAACGGCGGAATATATATAGCGCGCAAGCACCTTTTCAAGGACTGCCGGCTGGACCATGTATTTTCCTTCGAAAACGACTTTCTTTCAAAAGAAACACACCGGCTTCATTTCGCAGGCTACCCCTGCGACCAGTATTTCATCGATATCGGTATTCCCGAAGACTATGAGCGCGCCATGCAGGAATTGCCCCTTTGGATCCTATACGGACATTGACCTTCCTTGATTTTGCTGAATCATTGTTAACAGTCGCTCAAACAAAATAGGGTGGCAGGAACAGTCATTCCCTTCCCTCTGAATCACTTCATCCCACCCGGGGCAGATATTATTTCACCACGCTGATTTTCCCCTTCAACCGGATATCAGCTGATGAAGCTCCCAGCAGGATCTGAACCTTATCCTTTTCAACCTCAAACTGATGATCAGCGATATTCCAATACGCCAGGTTTTCTGCTCTTAAGGGTATTTCTACCTGCCTGCTCTCGCCCGCTTTCAGGCTCACCCGTTTAAAACCCTTAAGTTCTATCTGCGGTCTGTCCACTTTTGAGTTCAGGTGTTTCACATAAAGCTGCACCACCTCGTCGCCATT